>JAUVNM010000093.1 GCA_030599705.1 Gammaproteobacteria bacterium | reverse complement strand
GGCGCAAGCGCCTCACCTTCGGCTCGCTCCTGCATAAACCAGGGACATGGAAATGATTAATATTTTCTCTGCACCTTCCGCGTCTCTGCGGTGAAATTTGTTTTTATTGGATCAAACAATGTTTACAGGAATCATACAGGCCACTGGAACCGTTGCCGTGCTGGAGTCGCGCGGTGGTGATATGCGTATCACCATTAATACCGGCAAGCTGCCGCTTGCGAATGTCAGCGCCGGTGACAGTATTGCGGTCAGCGGGGTCTGCCTGACGGCAATCGGGATAACGCATGACGGGTTCAGTGCCGATGTCTCCGGCGAGACCCTCAAGCGTACGGTTACCGGTGAGTTGGTGGTCAATGCCGCCGTTAACCTGGAAAAGGCCTTGACGCTGCAGACCCCGCTTGGCGGGCACCTGGTCAGCGGCCACGTGGACGGGATCGGCACCGTGGTGTCGCGCGCGGCTGACAGCCGTTCTGTGCGCTTTGCCATCGAGGCGCCGCGTGAACTGGCGCGCTATATCGCCACCAAGGGTTCCATCTGCGTCGACGGTGTCAGCCTGACGGTAAACCATGTCGACGGCGCGGTATTCGAGTTGAATATCGTGCCGCACACCCTGCAGGAAACCACGCTGGATGAATACCGGCCGGGACGCCGGGTCAACCTGGAGGTTGACCTGGTCGCGCGTTACCTCGAGCGCTTGCTGCTGGGTGAGCGGGCGGCGCAGCCCGGGACATCCGGCGGACTGACCCGCGAGATTCTCGAGGTCAGCGGTTTTGGCGGAAAGTCCGGGTAGCCCCGATTCATTGTTTATTGTCGTGAAGCCGGGGCGTCGATCATGGATAATGTCATTCATCCAACCCACCGGGCAGGCGTGATGCCGTTAAACAGTACTGAAGAAATTCTCGAGGATATCCGTGCGGGACGCATGGTTGTCCTGATGGATGACGAAGACCGTGAGAACGAGGGTGATCTCGTTATGGCGGCATCCCATGTGCGTCCGGAAGATATCAATTTCATGGCCAGCCACGGGCGCGGCCTGATCTGCCTGACACTGACCCGCGAACGCTGCGAGCAACTCGATCTCGCGCTGATGGTACGTGGCACCAGGTCAGCGCACGGGACAAATTTCACCCTCTCTATCGAAGCGGCCGAGGGGGTCACCACGGGCATCTCCGCGCACGACCGTGCACGCACGATACAGGCGGCCGTGCACCCGGATGCCGGTTCGCGGGACATCGTGCAGCCGGGCCATGTCTTCCCGCTGATGGCGCAGCCGGGCGGGGTGCTGACACGCGCCGGGCATACCGAGGCCGGTTGCGACCTGGCGCGGATCGCGGGCCTGGAGCCGGCGGCCGTGATCGTGGAGATACTCAAGGAAGACGGCAGCATGGCGCGGCGCCCGGACCTCGAGGTGTATGCCCGCGAACACGGACTCAAGATCGGCACCATTGAGGACCTGATTCGTTATCGTATCGAAAATGAAAAGACGGTCGAGCACGTGGCGGAGACGGACGTGGCGACGGAACACGGGGTGTTCCGGGTCCATAGCTACCATGATTCCATCGATGGTGCGGTGCATCTGGCGGCGGTGCTCGGGGAGATCAACCCGGATGAGCCGGTTCTCGTCCGGGTGCAGTTGCAGCACACGCTGCATGACCTGCTGGATGTGAAGGCGGAAGGCCAGCACTGGCCACTGCGCAAGGCACTGCAGCGGGTGGCCAGGGAAGGCAGGGGAGTCGTGGTTATCCTGCGGCCGCAGGAACCTGCGGATGCGGTTATCGACCAGGTAAGGTCGTATCATATGCCGGATGGATTGCAGGACACTTCGGCAACCGGCAAGCCGGACGAGTTACGCACCTATGGTGTGGGTGCACAGATCATTGCGGACCTGGGTGTCCGGAAAATGCGCGTACTGAGCGCGCCCAAGATCGTGCATGGCATCGCCGGTTTCGGACTGGAAGTGGTTGAGTACGTTTCGTGAGCAGCATGCCGGCTGCCGGCAGGATTGAGATCAGTTAAGGAAAGAACCTATGAGTGACATTACTGTTGTGGAAGGGGAGCTGGTGGTTCGCGATGCGCGTATTGCCTTGCTGGTATCCCGGTTCAACAGCTTCGTGGTCGACAGCCTGCTGGCGGGTGCCCTCGATACCCTGAAGCGTCATGGAGCCGATGAACGTGACTTGCAGATCGTCAGGGTGCCGGGCGCCTGGGAAATGCCGCTGGCCGCGCAGCGGCTGGCTGCCTCGAAGCGTTTCGATGCCATTATTGCGCTCGGTGCGGTGATTCGCGGGGGGACACCGCACTTTGAATACGTGGCCGGTGAATGCACTCGTGGTTTGTCAGGCGTCATGATGCAACACAATATTCCGGTTGCCTTCGGTGTGTTGACCGTTGATACCATCGAACAGGCGATTGAAAGGGCCGGCACCAAGGCAGGCAACAAGGGCAATGAGGCGGCCCTGTCTGCCATTGAAATGATCAGCCTGTTGCGCGGGCTGGAGAGCTGAGCCGGCCCGGTCACATGAGGCATGCCGCCCATGAACGTGCGCGCGCACGCCGCTATGCCATGCAGGCCCTCTACCAGTGGGACCTGTCCGGCGAGCAGGTCAGCGTGATCAGAAAGCAGTTCCTGGAGGACGAGGATTTTTCCCGGGCGGACAAATCCTACTTTAACAGGATATTAAAAGATGTACCCGATGGCATTGAAACGATTGATGAAAAGTTATCGGGTTTTATTGACCGTCCGCTTGAGCGTCTGGATCCGGTAGAACGTGCCATCCTGCGCATTGGCATGTATGAACTGCTGTCGCGCCCCGATATTCCCTATCGCGTCACCATCAACGAAGCGGTCGCACTGACAAAAAAGTTTGGCGCCGAGCAGGGTTATGCATTTGTGAACGGGGTACTCGACCGGGCAGCACACACCATCAGGCCGGAGGAGTGCGCGCAGAAAAACCGGCGGATTAACGGACTCTGATTCGGTCACAGGATTCATGGGCGATGGCCGCACCCGAATTTGAAATTATCCGTCGCTGGTTTACACCCGCCGGCCCCGGGCGTGACGATGTCATTGCCGGCGTCGGTGATGACGCGGCCCTGCTTGCCGTGCCCGCAGGATATGAGCTGGTCGTGTGCATGGATACCCTGGTTGCCGGCATTCACTTTCCGGCTGACACGGCACCGGCAGCCATCGGCCACAAGGCACTGGCAGTCAACCTGAGCGACCTGGCCGCCATGGGCGCGGAACCGGCCTGGGCTACACTGTCGCTGACCTTGCCGGAAAACGACACGAGCTGGCTGGAACAATTCTCCCGGGGTTTTTTTGCGCTGGCCAGCCACTACAAGGTACAGCTGGTGGGCGGCGATATTACCCGTGGTCCCTTGAGTGTCACGCTCCAGGCGCACGGCTTTGTACCGGCAGGGAAGGCCCTGCAACGCCAGGGCGCACGACCGGGTGAGCTTGTGTGTGTGACCGGGACACTCGGTGATGCCGGGCTGGCCCTGCACCCGGGATTCACCGGCGACGCACCCTTGCGGCAACGCCTGGAGTACCCCCCGCCGCGTATCGAGGCGGGTATTGCCTTGCGTGGTGTTGCAAGTGCCGCGATCGATATTTCGGACGGGCTGCTGGCTGACCTGGGTCACCTGCTGGAGGGGAACGGGCTCGGTGCCGCGTTACAGGTCGATGACTTGCCACGCTCGGCTGAATTCATGACGGTGCTGGACACAGCCGGTGCGGACAGCGCGTCCCTGGCGTATGACCTGCCGCTGTCTGCCGGCGATGATTATGAGCTGTGTTTCTGCATCCCGGAGCGGCAGCGTGCGGCCATGGAGGCGGCGCTTGCCGCAATCCCCTGCGCGGTGACCGTGATCGGCGTGATTGCAGCGCAGCCGGGCATCCGCTGTTACCGGCAGGACGGCAGCCTCTACACACCGCCGACAACCGGGTTTCAACACTTCAGCGGGGCAGACTGAACATGACCGACCGCGTTCCGCCACGGCTGTTGCTGCATCCCTTTGGGTTGTTATCGCTGGGGTTCGGCAGCGGACTGGTCCCGGTTGCACCGGGAACGGCAGGGACCCTGGCCGCGATTCCTGTCTACCTGCTCATGCAGGACCTGGCATTGCCTGTCTATGTCGTGACGGTCAGCCTGCTGTTCATTGCGGGCATCCCGCTGTGCGCCTGGACAGCCCGGCAGCTGGGCGTGCATGACCATCCGGCGATTGTCTGGGACGAAATCGTCGGTTATCTGATCACCATGCTTGCGGCGCCAGCGGGATGGCAATGGATGGCTGCGGGTTTTGCCCTGTTCCGGTTGTTCGATATTGCCAAGCCCTGGCCGATCCGGTGGCTGGACCGGCAGGTTCATGGCGGGTTCGGAATTATGCTGGATGACCTGGTGGCCGGGGTATTTGCCGCGGTAGTTTTACAATTGTTTTTCTACTATCTGTCATGATTTCCTCGCGCAATGGCGCCAGGAAAATTATTTTGGTTCTTCACCTGATTGAATTGTAGGGCCGAATTCATTCGGCCAATTATGACTGCGTCTGGATGACAGATTGTGATGAAACGCCGATGGTCGAATAAATTCGACCCTACAGTTCTGCTAACAGAAGGAATGCGTCCTGTCGTCTTTTCGCGAGTTCCGTTCTCAACTATCCAGCAGTGGCCGCAGCCAGCGCCGGTAGAGTGGTTCCGCGACTGCCTGCATGGCGGTAATCCGCCCTGCAAGATTTCGGTTGATTTCCGTTGCCGATTGCACGGCCGGTGACGGGTCGTCCAGTTCACTGCCATACAATGTTGCCCATTCACTGACCATTGGTGCCGTCATTTCCACGTGGCATTGCAGGGCGAGGATATTGTCAATGGCAAAGGCCTGGTGTTGGCACCAGTCATTTTCGAGCAGCAGTTCGGCGCCTTCCGGTATCGAGAAGGTTTCACCATGCCAGTGAAACAGCTCCACGCCATCGGCGAATCCTTCGAGCCAGTCAGCGGCGGCGGCGCTCCCGCTGCTGCGCACCGGCTGCCAGCCGATCTCCCGTACCGGGTTGGCGCTGACGCTACCGCCCAGCGCCTTGCTGATGAGTTGTCCGCCGAGGCAATGTCCAAGGACCGGCAATTCCTGCTCCCTTGCCATACGAATCAGCTCCAGCTCCTGCCGGAGCCAGGCATGGTCATCGTTGACACTCATGGGGCCGCCCATGAATACCAGGCCGCTGCAATCATCCAGGGTTTTCGGCACGGGGTCCTGCCTGTCGATGGCGATCAGTTGCCAGGGGATGTCGTGGCGCGACAGCACCTCGGCCAGGTAGCCGGGTCCTTCGCACTCGATGTGGCGAAATATGCGCAGAGGTTTCATAATGAGGGTCCAGTCCGGTCAGGGTGTTATTGCTGATGTCATTATCCAGAATTTTCCTGTTGGTCACAGCACTGCTTGCGGTCTCTGCAGCGGCAGTGATTGCAGCACCCGATATTCGCGTCGTGGGTCTGTTCAAGGACCGCGCAGTCGTCAGCATCGACGGGCGGCAGCGCATTCTGCGTGTCGGGGAGACCAGCCCGGAGGGTATCCGGCTGATTGCCGCGGACAGTGAGGCTGCCGTGCTTGAAGTGGACGGGAAAGAAATACGCGGGACCCTGGATGGCCGGGTGAGTGCGCACAGCAAGTCTCCGGCATCACAGGCGGTGCAGATCGTGCGCAACAATGCCGGGATGTATACGACGGTCGGGAGTATCAATGGCCTGCCGGTGAACTTCCTGGTGGATACCGGCGCCACCCAGGTGGCGATGAATTCAGCCGCAGCACGCCGGCTGGGGATTGACTACCGGGTCGTCGGCACCGCGTCCTCGGTGACCACCGCATCCGGTGTCGAGCACGCCTGGGTGGTATCCCTTGATGAGGTGAAAGTCGGGAGCATTCTGCTGAAAAATGTCACCGGTATCGTGCTGGAAGGTCCACAACCCTCAAAGGTGCTGCTGGGTATGTCCTACCTCGGGCAGCTGGAAATCACCAACAACGGGCGCCTGATGACGTTACGCAAGAAGTATTGACGGGAATAGCTCTGTCCCGGATTCCGCTTCGCTCCATGGCCCAGGCCAGCTTCTCGACCACTGCGCGGTCTCACCTTCTCCGGGCTACGGTGCTGTTTATGTAGGACCCGCGCCCCGCGGGGAACCCGGTTGTTTCCCGGCGAGGCGCCGGTCCTACAGAGCAGAGAATGTGCTCTGACACCTTTTTTTACTTTTTTTACTCTGCTTCCTTGGTGTGCTCGATCAGGGCATACGCCGAGTGGTTATGGATGGACTCGAAATTTTCCGATTCCACGATGTAGGAAGTGATGCGGTCATCAGCATTCAGGCTGGCAGCAATATCCCGCACCATGTCCTCGACAAATTTCGGGTTGTCATACGCCATTTCCGTGACGTATTTTTCATCCGGGCGCTTGAGCAGGCCGTAGAGTTCGCAGGAGGCATGGGACTCGATCATGTCGATCAGGTCTTCGATCCAGACAAAGCCCTTGGTCTCGGCGGTTACCGTGACGTGCGAGCGCTGGTTGTGCGCGCCGTAGTCTGAAATCTTCTTCGAGCAGGGGCACAGGCTGGTGACCGGGACCACGACCTTGATGTTCATTTTGGCATGGCCCTTGTCTATTTCACCGGCCAGGCAGACGTCGTAATCCATCAGGCTTTCCACGCCGGTCACCGGTGCCGCCTTGTTGATGAAATAGTGGAAACTCATTTCGATGTGACCGGCATCGGCTTCCAGTCGGCCGGTCATCTCGTGCAGCATCTCCTTGAACGAATCGACCGTGATCTCGCGTTCGTGCAGGTTGAGGATCTCGACGAAGCGTGACATGTGCGTGCCCTTGAAATTATGGGGCAGGTTTACATACATGTTGAAGGTTGCGATGGTGTGCTGTTCCCCTTCGGATCGATCCTTGACGCGCACCGGGTGGCGGATGTCCTTGATGCCGACCTTGTC
>JAUVNM010000192.1 GCA_030599705.1 Gammaproteobacteria bacterium | reverse complement strand
TGCCAGCTCTTCAGGCCGTTGTCCTCGTTGACCCCGCGCACAACATCCGCGTGAGCCAGGCCGGGCAGCAGGCCGCATAGCAGGCACAGCAACCGCCACACCGGGCCGCCGGGTTCAACCATCCGTCTCATCAGAGTCATATTCGGTCAGTCCGCTACGCAGTCAAGGCATTCCACCTTGACCCGGATCTGCTGCGGCTGCATCGACTGCTGTTGCTGTGAGCGCGCCAGAGCATTGCGGCTGATGTTGGCGGCCGTGCCGATATCACCGAGGGTGACCCACTCTCCCAGCCAGCCGCGAACAACGGTGCCGGTATGCTGGATCTCGAAGGTACCGGGAGTGCGCCCTGCCTTGTCATCATGCTGCAGGATCTCCAGCAGAACTTCATTCCCGCTAATGCGCGGCACCACGTAAAATCCGCTGGTGACATCGTGCCACTGGATCGCGTCGGGATAGCCGCTGTGGATCGGGACCCGTGAACCGGCATGAATCCAGGCCGGCCGGCCTTCGAGCGCCTGGACCTGCTGTCCCGTGCCACGTTCCCGGAAGGCGCCACGCTTGTGGACATAGAGACGGGCACGGGAATTCTCGACCGGACCCCCGGGGGAATTGATCCCCACCCGCCCGTTACCAAGCTTGATATCCGCATTGCCGGAATAACCCGCTGACCGGCTGACATTATCTCCGGGATTGCTTACCGTGATCAGCAGCTGCCGCGGGGGCCGGTCAATCCGGACAAGCCGTTCCCGGATCTCGCGCACCCGGTCCGGTGCCGCCTTGATTATAAGGTTATTGCCCATCCCGGTGACGGTCCCATCCGGGCCGACCAGCGGGCGAATGACCGGGACCACTTCATTCGGGGTTGCCGCCTGCAACTCGATCACCTCGATCGGGTAATCGGCATATACCGGGACACAGGCCATAAAGACCGTCAGCACGCTGCAAAGTAACAACCGGCAGTGACATCTCACGCTGACAACATTGCTGACTGGCTGGCTCGTCATAACCGGGGCAGGATATCCTGTAATATTCCTGAAAGGCAGGAGTATTTTATTATATCTTCGCGGGATATGGCGGTAAAATACCCCCACGACTTTCCCGCAAGCCCTACAGACAGCAACAGGAACCGAGACATGCCGTCCACACAGCAGCGCAAGACCAAGATCGTCGCCACTATCGGCCCGGCATGTGAAGCACAGGACCGGCTGGTGGCCATGATCAGGGCCGGCATGAACGTCGCGCGCCTGAACCTGTCCCACGGGAGCCATGACGAGCACAAGCAGCGCATCGTGCAACTGCGCAAGGCGGCTGAACAGGCTGGTACCCAGATTGCCATCATGATCGACACGCGGGGTATCGAGATCCGCACCGGCACCCTGAAAGACGACTCGGTCGACCTGGAGCCGGGAAACATCTTCATACTCCATACCAGTGAACACAGCGGCGACGAGGACGGTGTTTCAGTCACCTACCGGAAACTTGCCGAGGAAGTCACGTCCGGCACCCCGATCCTGATAGATGACGGGGCCATCGAGCTTGAAGTCAGGGAAGTGGTTAACGGTGAAATACGCTGCGTCGTCATTCATGGCGGAAGGCTGGGGAATACCAAGAGCGTCAACCTCCCGGATACACGGCTGGCACTGAGCGCCGTCAGCCCGGAAAACCGGGAAGACGTGGTCCGGGAACTGGGGTTTGCTGCAGAGAACGACGTCGACTACATCGCTGCCTCGTTTATCCAGTCTGCTGACGATGTCTACAAAATGCGTGAGATACTGATCGAAAAGAATGTAAACATACCGATTATTGCCAAAATCGAGAACAAGGCCGGAGTACGCAACCTGGAAGAAATCGTCGCCGCCGCGGACGGCGTCATGGTGGCGCGTGGCGACATGGGCGTCGAGCTGCCGCTCGCCGATGTCCCGGCGACGCAGAAAAATATCATTCGCACCACGGTCTCGAATGGTAAACCGGTCATCACCGCGACCCAGATGCTGGCCTCGATGGAGCATAACCCGAAACCGACCCGGGCCGAGGCCAGCGATGTTGCCAACGCCATACTGGACGGGACCTCGGCCGTCATGCTGTCGGGTGAAACCGCGGTCGGCAACTACCCGATCGAAGCGGTCAAGACCATGGCGACCGTGGCGCGCCGGGCCGAAGCATCGCTGAGTGAATACGGCTACCTGCAAAAAATCATTCCGAATCCATCCAACATCATTACGGAAACAGTCGGCCAGGCCGCGGTCAGTATGGCCGCCAACCTGAATGCGGCCGCTATCATCTGCCTGACGGAGAGGGGGTTCACGTCCCGCCTTATTTCAAAATACCGGCCTGAATGCACCATTCTGGCCATTACTTCATCCGCCATCGTGGCCCGCAAGCTGTCCATGAACTGGGGGGTGATCCCCCTGCTATATACCGGTGAGCCCTCGGATGATGCGCGCATTGAATTCGCCATTAGCCGTGCCAGTGAACTTGGTTATGTCGACGAAGGTGATATCGTGATCGCCACAGCCGGACAGCACCAGCGCGCCGGTGGTACCGACCTGATCCGCGTCATCACGGTCGATGACTAGTCTTGCCGCGCCGGATGGCGCCTGGTCCAGCGCACCGTTTCCAGTTTGCGGTTCTTCTTACGTTCTTTTTGCAGCTCCCGCCGCTCCTCGGTATTCTTAATCACCCAGGCAGTGGTAAAAAACATGCAGCAGCACGGTGGAGGTTCTATCGTCAATATCTGCTCCATGTGGGCAAGGCAGGCCATCAAGGCCACCCCGTCATCGGCCTACTCCATGGCCAGGGCCGGTCTACATGCATTTACGCAATATCTCGCAATGGAACGAGCGGATGGCAATATCCGTGTGAACGCGGTGTCACCCGCTGTCGTGAAAACACCCATCTATGAAGCATTCATTGGCAAGGATGAATTGGATGAAGCACCCGCATCCTTTGACGGCTTTCACCCATTGGCCGCATCGGCGCACCGGAAGATATTGACAATGTCATCGATTTCCTGCCCCCGGAACAGGCCTCCTGGGTGACCGGCGCAATCCGGGATGTGGATGGCGGCGTCATGGCGGAGCGGAATTGACCAGGGGCCTCTGGATGGCGTGTTCGATGACCAGAATTGCCATTCCCTGAGCACACATAACCCCGCTAATACGGGGTTCCTAAACGGGGACTACCGGTCCAGGCTGTGTGAAAACTCTGTGTTTTCAAAAATTGTTAGATTTTTTACCACCTTGATGCAAATAGCTCAATATTTGCCTGCCAAAAATTGAGCAACCTGGCTACGTTGATCCGATAGTCGCCACGTTACCCCACTTTCAAAAATCACTTTTCGTTTTCACACAGCCTGGGTAGAGTCGAGATGTGGCGCGGTGGTCTAAGGTAAAGCCTATCTGTTGCCGCCCCTTTCGTCTGGCGGTGCCTCAATAGCTTAACCATCACTCCGTCTCCACACCCCGCTCATCAAACCGGACATGCAGATTTCCCGCATCCGGCTTTCGGACAAAACATCACGCCTTCGTCCACGGCACGTTATGTTTCAAACAAGTCAGACGAACGAGACCTAACTTCTCGTAGAGGTACGCATCAGGATAAGCCACGCCCCCACTGCGTCTGACCTTGTGCTTGTTACGTAACCACCGGCGCAACCGCATCGTAGTGTAACTGTCGAGCGCACGGTACGCACGGCTAACACTCCCTACCTGAAAGTAGTTCGCCCAGCCTCGCAACATGCGATTCAACTTGCCCACCAACGTTGTGGTCTCTTGCCATACCATCGCTTCGGCGGTCAGCGCATGGATCTTTCTCACCATGTGCTGGATACTTTTCTTCGACGGCCGGTAGCCAAGACGAGCTTGTCCCGTGACCGCCGAATACATCCGCCCAAACGTAAAACCCAGAAAATCGAATGTCTCTTCCGGTACCTTACAAACTCGCGTCTTCTCCTCATTGACCGTGAGCTTCAGCTGGCCCATGATCTCGCGCATTCTCAGCTCAGCCTCCTCGGCCTTGCCACGTTTGCACAGGATCACCAGATCATCTGCATAGTTCACGATCCGACTGCCAAGGCGTTGCTCCAGCCCCCGCTGTTTCCACCCCAGCACAAATCGGCGCATGTACAGATTCGCCAGCAGGGGTGACAGGGGTGAACCCTGCAGGATGCCACAGCGGCTGTCTTTCGCCACCGTGGTGCGCAGTTTCCGTCCTCGCCCATCGGTTTCTTCCACGGGGCATTCCAGCCACTGCTTGATCAGATGCAGCACACGCCGATCAACGACACGGCGCGCCACTGATTTCAGCAGTTCGGCATGGGGAATGCTCCCGAAGTAGTCCGAGAGGTCCGCGTCAACAACGTCTGGGTGACTGCGGAACAGCACCTCTTCCACCTCGACTACCGCCTGTTGGGCATTGCGGCCCGGACGGTACGCGTATTGCTCCGGTGGAAGGTCGGCCTCGAAGATCGGGGCCAGCACCAGCATGGTTGCTGTCATGCAGACCCGATCCCGCAGGGTTGAGATACCCAGCGGCCTGAGCTTGCCATTGGCCTTCTTGATAAACACGCG
>JAUVNM010000294.1 GCA_030599705.1 Gammaproteobacteria bacterium | reverse complement strand
CCTGCTATAACCTTTTTGAGCCCGGAGGCTCTCAGGTCAGGAACCTCTTCTACAAGGGCCTGTTGTGCCAGTTGCATGGAGTTACACCCCTCCATTATAAGCCGTCCCATTGTCTCTGAAACCGGCATGACCTGGTAGATGCCCACGCGGCCCTTGTAACCACTGGTACAGTTGTCACATCCCACGGGACTGTAGATCTTTGCACCATCAAGCTGTGCTTCCGTGAAGCCCGCCTTCAGCAGCGCATCGTGCGGTATGTCGCTTTCCTTTCTGCACGCGGTGCACAGGCGCCGCGCCAGTCGCTGGGCCATGATCAGGTGTACGGCAGAGGCAATATTGTAGGGCGGTACCCCCATATTAGCCAGTCGCGTGAGTGTCTGGGGGGCGTCATTGGTATGCAGGGTCGATAGCACAAGGTGTCCGGTTTGTGCTGCCTTGACGGCGATTTCGGCGGTCTCCAGGTCACGAATCTCACCCACCATGATAATGTCCGGATCCTGGCGCAGAAAGGCGCGTAATGCCAGGGAAAAATCAAGACCGGCCTTGGGATTGACGTTGACCTGGTTGATTCCCATCATGTTGATTTCCACCGGGTCCTCACAGGTGGAGATGTTCCGGTCCGCGGTGTTCAGGATGTTGAGACCGGTGTAGAGCGAGACCGTCTTGCCGCTACCCGTCGGTCCGGTTACCAGCACCATGCCATAGGGTTTGTTGATGGCCTCTAAAAATATTTTTTTCTGCTCTTCCTCGAACCCCAGTGCATCCACGCCGAGTGTCGCGGCGCTGCCGTCGAGAATACGCAAGACAACTTTCTCGCCGTACAATGTCGGCAGGGTGTTGACACGAAAATCGATTGAACGGTTCTTGGACAGGTTCATCTTGATGCGCCCGTCCTGCGGGACGCGCCGTTCGGCGATATTCATGCGGCTCATGACCTTGAGTCGCGCGACGATGCGCATCGCAAGTGACCGCGGCGGCGAGGCGACTTCATAGAGTACGCCATCATGGCGGAAGCGGACACGGAAGTCTTTTTCGTAGGGCTCGAGGTGTATGTCCGAGACACCCTTGTTGATGGCGTCCAGCAGTACCTTGTTGACAAAGCGGACAACCGGCGTGTCATCGATATCGGCGCCGGATTCATCGTCACCCGCATCCAGGTCATCCCCGGTCGAGATATCCAGGTTGTCGAGGTCCGCATCCAGGAGATCGGACATCGTGGTGTCCATTTTATCCAGTGCGGACTCAATCGCCTTGCGGAGTTTATTTTCCTCGACGAGTACACCTTCGGTATTGATGCCGGTATGAAACTTGAACTCGTCGATAGCGCCCAGGTTGGTTGGGTCCGAGATGGCGATGTACATCCGGTTACCGCGCTTGAACAGTGGCAGGGCATGGTGGTGATGGATGAGTTTCTCACTGACCATGCTGACCGGCGCTGACTCGAGATCCATCACTTCCAGGTCAAACAGTGGTACCCCGAACTCCTGTGCACCGGACCAGGCAATTTCCTGGCTGCTCAGTATCTTGTTTTCAACCAGGTAGCTGACAAAGTGCTCGCGCTTCTTGAGCGCACCCTCGTGCGCCTTGAAGGCTTCCGTTTCGTCAAGCAGGCCGTCCATGACCAGCCGGCGAGCCAGTCCGCTGAGATGAATTGTGGGGTTGGTTGAGGCCATTTGGTTCCCTGGTCAGTGCGTGTATCTGCGCTTGTCGTGGTCCGTGTCCGCTTTACCCTGCATACCGGAAGGAGATGCCCGTCACTGCCAGCAGGCTAAAAGTGCATAAAAAATTCTGTCTTGTCAACATATTATGTTCAGAATTCCGAAAAAAAACTGTTACTTGTCAAGTAATTATGCCAGTCACAAGGCCGGGCGCTGGTCCCTTACTATTTCGTCCATAGAGGACAATCCTTTAATTGGCCGGTGGCTGGCCGCCGATGCAGGTATCGATGATACGCCGATAATTTCTGCCCACCACGTTCCAGTCGAATGTCGTCTCGACGAACTGGCGCCCATTGGCGCCCAGGCGTTCCTGCAGGGCCGGGTCCAGCAGCAGCCGCCTGATGTTTGCGGCAAGATCCGGGGCATCTGCCGACCGGAAAACCAGGCCGGTTTCAGCGTCGGTGATTACATCCCGGAGCGCCGGCAGGTCCGATGCAATGGTGGCGCAACCACAGCCCATGGCCTCGACCGCAACCAGCCCAAGTCCTTCCTGGTCCCCGTCTGCGGCAACCACCGAGGGCACGACGGCAATGCTCGCGGACTGGTAAAAGCGGGGTACCTGGTCATTGGGTATTGCGCCGATAAATTCCACCTGCTGCCCGAGGCCAAGACGGCTGACCTGCTGCTCCAGCATGGGCCGGTCAGGACCGTGTCCGACGATGCTCAGCTTGACCGATGGAAATTCATCTGCCAGCTGCGCGAGTGCCTCGATCAGCGTGGTTACCCCCTTTTTTTCCACCAGCCTGCCAACATATACCAGTTCGCATGTCTTTTCGATCTTGTTATCGGGAACAAAGGCGCCGGTGAGGTCGACCCCCATGGGTTGCACGCTGACCTGACCGGTACGGCAGCCCAGGCTCTGTAACTGGTCTTTCATGGCACGACTCACCACGGTGACATGGTCGGACCACCTGAATGCAAGACGTTTAAGCGGCTGCATGAAACCGGTCTGCAGGGCATACAGATCACCCCCGTGAGATGTGCACAGGATCCTGGTATGGCCCGGAACCAGCCCCAGCTTGCGGGACACGACCGCCAGCAGGCACTGGGGTATCGCCCAGTGGGCGTGTATCAGGCGGACCCGGTATTTCCTGGCAAGTCTCAGGATGCCGTAAGCCTGGGCCAGCAGGAAAAACGGCACCAGCAGCAGCTTGAGCCGGTTGTTCTTCAGGTTG
This sequence comes from Gammaproteobacteria bacterium, assembly GCA_030599705.1. Taxonomy (GTDB): domain Bacteria; phylum Pseudomonadota; class Gammaproteobacteria; order UBA9214; family UBA9214; genus SZUA-186. The sequence continues at coordinate 338 of JAUVNM010000294.1, read as the reverse complement.
GTGATGATGCCGCCATGATAGGCGAGGTGTTCTCCCGCTGGAAAAAAATAGCGGAATCGGTGTACCACGATGCCATCCATGACCTCCCGGCTGCGTGCGCCCGGATAGTGGGGTGCAAGCACAATCACCCGGTACTTGTCTGCCAGTCGCCTGTTGAGAAAATGCACGAAGGCCGGTTCGATATCACCTTCCCAGCGCGGGTAGGTCGATGTCAGAACCAGGATCGAGTCCATGGGTGGTTAGACAGGGATTGCCGGGCAGGGCGCTGCCATGCGGTAGCAGTCAGGGCAATTCGTCATTGCAAGCCGTTATTTCTTCAGCAACCAGATATAGCCCGG
>JAUVNM010000115.1 GCA_030599705.1 Gammaproteobacteria bacterium | reverse complement strand
CGGGACCGGTTGCATGGCGGCGCTCGATGCCGAGCGTTACCTGGATAACCTGGAATCCGCCAGCTAACCCGAATTCCTCACCGGGCGGGAATGCCATTCCCCGCGGGGCGCGGGTCCTACCTGATCGTGTATCAGCCCAACCATTGGATACACAACAGGCAGGTTTGAGTGATACAGCCGGGGACGGGTCATGCGCGTCGCAGTAATCAACAGGCTGACCGAGGTAGCCGCCGATCAGTGGAACCGGGTCACGGGGACCGCGCACCCGTTCCTGCGACACGAATTCCTCGCGGCGCTGGAGCGCCATTCCTGTGTCGGGGAGGACTACGGCTGGTATCCGCAGCACCTGGCCGTCTACGATGAGGCCGAAACCCTCGCCGGCCTTGCCCCGCTCTATCTGAAAGACAATTCCTACGGCGAGTTTGTGTTCGACTGGTCCTGGGCCGATGCCTGGCAGCGCTCCGGCAAGCCGTATTATCCCAAGCTGGTCTCGGCCATTCCCTATACCCCGGTGACCGGTCCGCGCCTGCTGGTACGGGATGACATGGAGTATGCGACCGTTGCGGACCTGCTTATCCGCGCCGCACTGGAACTGGCGGACCGTGCCGGGGTCTCCTCGCTGCACTGGCTGTTTACCAATGACCGTGATACGGACCGTTTACGGGAGCACGGCCTGTTGCGCCGCACCGGCTGCCATTTTCACTGGCACAACCGGGGTTACCGGACGTTTGATGATTTCCTGGGCAACCTGAGTTCGCGCAAGCGCAAGAAAGTGAAGCGCGAGCGGCGTTTTGTCGAGGAAGCCGGTATTGACATGAAGATCATCCATGGGGACGCGGCCAGTGAGGCCCAATGGCAGGCCATGCATCACTTTTATAGCTCTACCTTTGAGCGCAAATCGGGGATGCCGACCCTGTCACTGGAGTTCTTCCTGGATATCAGCCGCAGCATGGGTGACCAGGTCGTGCTGGTGATGGCATATCTCGGAGACCGTCTGGTGGCCGGCGCCATTAACCTGCGCAGTGACACGGCCTTTTACGGCCGGCACTGGGGCTGCCAGGAGAAGTATCACAGCCTGCATTTTGAAACCTGCTACTACCAGGGTATCGAATACAGTATCCGGCACGGGCTGGGGCTGTTTGAACCCGGGGTCCAGGGTGAGCACAAGATCAGCCGTGGCTTCCTGCCGGTCCTCACCTGGTCGGCCCACTGGATAGCAGACGCAGCGTTTCGCGAGGCCATTGCACGCTATCTTGTTAATGAACACGAGTTGATCATGGATTACAGTAGAGATATGCAACAGTCTTCGCCCTATCGCAGGGAAACACCCGGGTGAAACCGTTATGAAGTTTGCACGCGGTGTTGCCCCCTTCTGGCTTGACCCGGAAAGTCCGGAGATCGGGTTTCCGGATGTGAAGTTGGCGCTGAAAGAGCCGGATGGCCTGCTGGCTATCGGCGGCGACCTTTCGGTGCCACGCCTGTTGCAGGCCTACCGGCAGGGTATCTTTCCCTGGTACGGCCCGGGCCAGCCGATTCTCTGGTGGTCGCCGGACCCGCGGCTGGTCCTGTATCCGGAGCGGCTGCATATCTCCCACAGCCTGGCAAAGGTTCTGAAGAAACCGCTGTTCGAGGTCACCGTGGACCAGGCATTCGAGTCCGTTATCCATGCCTGTGCGGGTGCTCGCGCCGATGCCAGCGGGACCTGGATTACGCCCGAAATGAAACAGGCCTACGTGGATTTGTATGACCGGGGACATGCCCATTCCGTTGAATGCTGGCAGGAGGGCCGGTTGGTTGGCGGGTTGTACGGCGTCGCGATCGGGCGCATGTTTTTCGGGGAATCGATGTTTGCCACGGTAACTAATGCATCGAAAGTTGCGCTGGCCAGACTGGCGCAGCAGCTGGCGTGCTGGGATTTTCGCCTGATCGATTGCCAGGTCCATACCAGCCACCTGGTGGCCCTGGGCGCGAATACCATGTCACGGAACGAGTTTGTGTATGTCCTGAAAAAGGCCTGTGCCCTGCCGGGACCGGATTCACCATGGGCCTTCGATGACCCCGGGCCGTGATAGCACCCTGTCGTGTTGCCGGTAGCCGTAACTCCGGGATTCTTCCCACCGTACTTTCGGGTATAATGCGCCGTCTGCTACATTCGGGAAGTACAGGTTTTATGGCAAAAGAAGAACATATCGAGATGGAAGGGACCGTGGTGGAAACCCTTCCCAACACCATGTTCCGGGTCGAACTGGAAAACGGACACGTGGTGACAGCGCATATCTCGGGCAAGATGCGCAAGCACTACATTCGAATTCTTCGTGGAGACAAGGTGACTGTCGAATTGACGCCCTATGATCTTTCCAAGGGGCGAATTACCTACCGCGCCCGTTGATCTGCAGGACCGGCCAAGGGTCGGGAAGTTCATTCCCCGCGAGGCGCGGGTCCTACCGGAGATCGGAAACACAACGCACCGTAGTACCGGCCCCCGGCCGGGAACGTTATTCCCCGCGAGGCGCGGGTCCTAGCGGAGATCGGAAACACAACGCACCGTAGGACCGGCCCCCGGCCGGGAAAGTTATTCCCCGCGAGGCGCGGGTCCTAGCAGAGATCGGAAACACAACGCACCGCAGGACCGGCCCCCGGCCGGGAAAGTTATTCCCCGCGAGGCGCGGTTCCTACTGCACGCACTCCTCTTCCTCGAACACGAACTCCAGGCTGCCATCCTGTTCGCGGATGATGAGATGCCCGCCGTCAGACAATTTTCCAAAAAGTAATTCCTCGGCAAGCGGCTTCTTGATGTGCTGCTGGATGATGCGCGCCATCGGGCGTGCGCCCATCTTCGGGTCATAGCCGTGCTCGGCCAGCCACAGCCGGGCGGATTCATCGATCTCGATGGTGACCTGCTGCTCCTGCAACTGGGCCTCGAGTTCAAAAATAAACTTGTCCACGACCTGGGTTATGACCGTCGGGTCGAGGCGGTTGAACTGCACAATGGCATCGAGGCGGTTGCGGAATTCCGGCGTGAACAGCCGGCGGATGGCTTCCATTGCATCGGATGAATGGTCTTGCCGGGTAAACCCTATCGAGGCCCGGTTCATATCAACGGCGCCGGCATTGGTGGTCATCACGAGGACGACATTCCTGAAGTCAGCCTTGCGTCCATTGTTGTCGGTGAGGGTGCCGTGGTCCATGACCTGCAGCAGCAGGTTGAACACGTCCGGGTGTGCCTTCTCGATTTCATCGAGCAGCAGTACCACGTGCGGATTCCTGGCAATGGCCTCGGTCAGCAGCCCGCCCTGGTCGTAACCGACATAACCCGGCGGCGCGCCAATCAGTCGGGACACCGTGTGGCGTTCCATGTATTCGGACATGTCGAAGCGCACCAGTTCGAGTCCCATAATGCGGGCCAGTTGCCGGGTGACCTCGGTCTTGCCGACCCCGGTCGGTCCGGCGAACAGGTAGGAACCGATCGGCTTGTTCTCGGTGCCAAGACCGGAGCGTGACATCTTGATGGCCGATGCCAGGGTATCGATGGCCTTGTCCTGACCGTAGACCACCATCTTCAGGTCGCGTTCGAGGTTGCGCAGGGTTTCCTTGTCCGAGACCGTGACGGTCTTGGCTGGTATCCGTGCCATCTGTGCAATGATGGCCTCGATATCAACAATGCCAATGGTCTTCTTGCGGCGTGACGGTGGGCGCAGGCGCTGGCTTGCCCCGGCCTCGTCGATGACATCGACGGCCTTGTCCGGCAGGTGCCGGTCATTGATGTAACGGTCGGCCAGTTCAGCAGCGGCACGCAGGGCGCGCGGCGAGTATTTTACCTGGTGATGTTCTTCAAAGCGCGAGCGCAGGCCCTTCAGAATTTCCACGGTTTCATCGACGCTGGGCTCGCTGATATCGATTTTCTGGAAACGCCTCGCAAGGGCATGGTCTTTCTCGAAGATGCCCCGGTATTCCTGGTAGGTGGTGGAGCCGATGCATTTCAGCTCACCCGAGGCCAGCGTCGGCTTGATCAGGTTCGAGGCATCCATGACCCCGCCGGAGGCAGCGCCGGCACCGATAATGGTGTGGATTTCATCGATGAACAGGATGGCGCCCGCTTCCTTGCGCAACTGGGCGAGAACAGCCTTGAAGCGTTTTTCGAAGTCGCCGCGGTACTTGGTTCCGGCGACCAGTGATCCGAGGTCGAGCGAATAGATCGTACTGCCCAGCAGGACATCCGGCACATCACCTTCAACGATCATCTTTGCCAGTCCCTCGGCCAGTGCGGTCTTGCCGACCCCTGCCTCGCCCACGAACAATGGATTGTTCTTGCGCCGCCGGCACAGGATCTGGACGGTACGGCGGACCTCCGGGCGACGTCCGATCAGCGGGTCGATCTTCCCCTGGGCCGCCTGCTCGTTCAGGTTGGTTGCAAATGCTTCCAGCGGCTGCTTCTGGGCGCCTTCGGGTTCTGTGATGGACTCGGTGCTCTCCAGATTTTCTTCCAGCTGGTCGTGCACCTTGGAAATGCCATGGGAGATATAGTTGACGACATCCAGCCGGGTAATATTCAGCTTGTTGAGGAAATAGACGGCCTGGGATTCCTGTTCACTGAAAATGGCAACCAGCACATTGGCACCGGTCACTTCATTGCGATCGGAAGACTGGACGTGAAACACGGCCCGTTGCAATACCCGCTGGAAGCCCAGCGTGGGCTGGGTCTCGCGCGTATCATCCTGTGACAGCAAGGGTGTGGTTTCATCCAGGAAGCGTATGAGATCCTGCTTGAGTTGCTCCATATCGGCACCGCAGGCGCGCAGTACCTCGACAGCGGAAGGATTCCCGAGCAAGGCATACAGCAGGTGCTCAACCGTCATGAATTCATGCGATTTCTCCCGTGCCTCCTTGAAGGCGAGGTTCAGCGTAAATTCGAGTTCCTTGCTCAGCATCGTGTTACCTCGAACGTCTGCTCAGGCCTCCTCCAGATTGCACAGCAGCGGGTGCTGGTGCCGCTGTGAATATTCATTGACCTGCGCCACCTTGGTTTCCGCGATCTCGTGGGTAAATACCCCGCATACCCCCTTGCCCTGTGTGTGTACGTGCAACATGACCCGGGTCGCCTTTTCCCGGTCCATGCCGAACAGTTTTTCCAGCAGCATGACAACAAATTCCATTGGCGTGTAGTCGTCGTTCATCAAAACTACCCGGTACAGGGGAGGCTCACGGGTTTCCGGTTTTGCCTCTTTGAGAGCAAGTCCATCTTCACTGCCATGCCTGTGTTCATCTTCCATCGGAAATCGTCATGCCAACGTGTCTTGCGGCGGGATTCCCCGTCCCTGCGTGTGATGCAGATTAAAAAATCCACTAAAAAAAACAACATATGGTATGCCCTAATCATAGCACCGGAGTCGCAGCAATAAAATCAGCACGCCGGCATCACCAGTAAATCGGCAGAAAAAATACATACTTGACTAGCTGTCAGGGACGCATATAACGTATACACCGGTGGCCGGGATGGCGGCCGCGGGGGGGTGGAGGAAGAACCGGTGTTTCTGTCACTGAACGCCGGTGAAGCCTGTTTATAACAATGATGGATGTAAATCCGTCGGCATCAGGTAACAGGGGAGTTTGTTATGTCAGCTGGTACAGTCAAGTGGTTCAGTAATTCCAAGGGGTATGGTTTTATTTCCCAGGACGCGGGCGGAGAGGATGTGTTTGCACATTTCTCGGCAATCGAGATGGAAGGGTACAAGTCTCTTAACGAAGGTCAGAAAGTCGAATTTGATATTACTGACGGACCTAAAGGGCTGCAGGCAGCCAATATAAGGGAAGCACAGTAACAGGACCGGCGTTACGATTTATCGGTTACTGGATTCCGGCATTCGCCGGAATGACGAAAAACGATACATCCTGTTTGCAGAACTGTAGGGTCGAATTCATTCGACCGGTGCCATGATTGGCCGAATGAATTCGGCCCTACAACAGTAATCTACCCACTCGATCAGGGGAGGAGCCGAAAAAAAACCCCCTGCGGATGCAGGGGGCTTTGATACTGCCTGCTCTGCGTGATGCAGAGATTGCTGTTGTTACGGTTCTTCACCCGAGGCCTGGATCAGGGCTTCCTCGATAGCACCCGGAGAACACATGATGCTGAAGAAGGTGGCGCCGGTGTCGCTTGCCAGCATCGACAGATGCGGCCAGTTGATGGCGATGCGGAAACGCGCATACAGGGCGTAGGCCGT
>JAUVNM010000039.1 GCA_030599705.1 Gammaproteobacteria bacterium | reverse complement strand
TAGGATTCCTGTCTCCAGCCGGTTAATCCATAATCGGGCATAGACTAGCAAACATCCTCCGTGTAATGTTACAAAAATCCTCATACAGCGTGGCTTGCGGTGCATGCCGGGACTATCAATTCAATCATTACCTGATCCACATACAAAAGATAAATTCAAACATGAAAATACTGTTCCGTTTTATCCTGCTGGCACTGCTCCCCGTTTCAGGCAATACCGGGGAACGCGGCCCGGCTGTTCCTGACTATGCAGCTGACAAGGTTGCCGAAAAGATATTTGTCATCCACGGGCCACTGGACACGCCGAACCCGGTAAACCAGGGCTTCATGAACAACCCGGGCATCATCGTTACCGCTGCCGGTGTAGTGATCGTGGACCCCGGAGCCTCGGTGCAAAGCGGCGAGATGGTCCTGCGGGTTGTGAAGCAGGTCTCCGACCAGCCCGTGGTGGCCGTATTCAATACACATATTCACGGCGATCACTGGCTTGGCAACCAGGCGGTGAAGGCGGCTTACCCCGATGCTGCCATTTATGGTCATCCCAACATGATTGAACTGATCGCGAACGGCGAAGGCAAGTCCTGGGTCGCGCTGATGGAACGGCTGACCGAGGGCAAGACAAATGGTACGACCAGCGTCGCGCCGAACAAGCCTGTCAGTAACGGTGATGCCATCAAGGTCGGCAACCATACCTTCCGCATCCATCATTACGGCCCGGCACACACCACCTCCGATATCATGATCGAGGTCGTTGGCCAGGGCGTCGTCTTTCTGGGCGACAATGTCCTGAGTGGACGCGTGCCACGCATCGACGAGGGCAGTATCAAGGGCAACATCGACACATGCAATGAAATCGTCAAGACAGGGGCCTCAGTCTACATACCGGGCCATGGGAAAACCGGTGGCCGCGTCCTGGTCGATGTCATGATTACCTGGTACAGCACGATCTACAGTAATGTCGAACGCCTCTACGAGGAAGGCCAGAGTGATTTCGAGATGAAAGACGAGATCAGCGCACAATTGCAGGACTTTTCCGGCTGGATCGGCTTCGATGAGCAACTCGGCAAGCAAATCAGCTTTGCCTACCTGCAAGTCGAGGCGGATGCCTTTTAAACAGTCACTGCGCCGGAACCACGACATGAACACGAAGACAGACTGCCCCTGCGGCTCGGGCAAAGACTTTGACACCTGCTGCGGCCCGCTGATCAATGGCACCATAAAGGCGCCGACCCCGGAAGCCCTGATGCGGTCACGTTACACCGCGTTCGCAAAACTGGAAATGCCCTATCTGGAACAGACCCTGCACCCGGGTACCCGGCATGACTACGATGAGGCCGGCGCTACCCGCTGGGCAAAGGAATCCGAGTGGCTGGAACTGGACATCGTCAACGTCAGCGATGACCCGGAGAATGCCAACCGGAGCTCGGTGGAGTTCAAGGCACAATACAGAATGAACGGTGCAATCCAGGTCCACCACGAGTTGGCCGAGTTCCGCAAGTCCAACGGCACCTGGTATTTCTTTGATGGCAAGATGGTCAGTGCCGGACAGTTCAAGCGGGAAACCCCCAAGGTTGGCCGCAACGATCCGTGCCCCTGCGGGAGTGGCAAGAAGTACAAGAAGTGCTGCGGCTAGGCATTCGCCAGTAACTACCCGTCCCGTCCGAACAACCGCTCTGCATTCCGGTAGGCAATGTGTTGCGCAATGTCCGCGGGCAACTGCGCCAGCCAGAGCCGTACATCGGCAACCAGGTCGGTGATCTCGGCCCAGCGCTGCGGAGAATATGTGTCGGTACCTGCCAGGAAACGCTGCGGGTAGTCCGAGAAAAACTGCCGCCATGCCGGGGTAAGCCGGTCGGCCTCGGTAATCCCCTCCCGGTAGGACAGCTCCAGCCAGAGGTGCGGGTGTTGGTCGAGCAAGCGCTGCAGGATCGCAATCGGTTCATCAAACCCCGCATGCGCCCAGATCACGTCCGTGTCACCCGCCTCCGCAAGGATCAGCTCCAGTCCCTCGAGGTCGGTATGCGCATGCAATACCAGCCGGTGTTGCTGCGCAAGCCGGATGACTGCCTTGACGGTCGCGCTGCCGGCATCGGTCCCCGCGACATGAAATTCTCCGATGCCCCGGTACGGGATGCGCGCCAGCTGTGCGCGCAGCAGGTCCGGGAGTTCCGGGTCACGGAACCAGGTGTAGCGCTGCGCACTCGTAAAATACGGCCGGATAAACGGGACCAACCGCCCCGGTGCCAGCCGGTAGAGCACCTCGACTGCCGGTCCCGGCGTACCCGATACCACGGCACGTGAAATACCTGCCGCATCCAGCATCTCGAGCGCACGCCCTGGCGGAATCATCGTCTGCACATCCTCGCTGTAATGCAGGTGCGTATCGAAGACCGGCAACCGTGTTTCTGCAAGGATTGCTGCCGGTAACCACAGCAACAGGATGAAGCAGCATTGCCTGTATTGTATTGACATATATTATAGTGTCCGGTTTATGCCTGCGTGTACGAACGCCAGCTGTAGTACTTGGGAAAGGAATCCAGCCGCACATGCAACCAGTACACACCGAGCCCGGCCGTGCTCACCCATAACGGTCGGTCCGAGAGGCGGCCCGCCACGCACTCGCCCACCCGTTGCCATAACGCCTGCTGCTGTGCCGCCGCACCGTCACGCACAAAGGCTGCGAGGTGCGGATAAACCTGCCCGCGTCCCTGTGGACACGGGGCGACGAGATGTGCGTCCCCGCCCAGGTTAGAAAAGTCGGTGACGCTGCCGCCCGCTGACTCAAAGTACTCCGCAAAGGCGGCACGGTCAGCCTCCACCCCGGCAAGCGCCGGACTGTCCACAATCACGCACTCAAATGCCTGGTCGATACCACTGCGTGTCAACGGGGGTGTCTCCCAGAAACAGGCAGCGAATGGCGCCTCCGCCAGGCACTGATTGAAGAAGCTGCGAAACCCTGCATCCGTGCGCCAGCCCTCCAGTACCGTGGCATACGGCAGCACCCGGCCGCCGGCAAGGATGCGCACCTTGTGAACGCGCCCTCCATCCAGCAATTCAATTGCTGTGTTCCACATCGGCCCTGAGCACTCCGGTTGTTGAACGAGTACCCGGTTGACTATAGCGAATCTTGCTAACATTGACATTACATTACGCTCGCAACACGCTGTATTTGGTTGCATTTCAGGCAGGAATAGTCCAGAGTTCACCCTCAGTGCCCCACGGAGCCGTAAACATGAAACACCGTCTCATGCTTTGCTGTCTGTCGACTACCCTGTTCGTAGCGGCGTCCGTCGCCGCTGCCCCCCCCCTCAAGCTTGCGAAACTGGAACCGGGCAATCACCCCGGGCATACCACCGCGGCGCGTGCCTGGTCGGAATTGAATCCGAAAAAACTGACCCTGCGCTCGGCCGCCGCGCTGGTCGTGGACAGTCATGGCAACGAGTTGTATACAAAGCATAGCGATGAAGCCCTCCCGATTGCCTCGATCACCAAGCTGATGACAGCGATGGTCATACTGGACAGCTCGTTGTCCCTGGATGAGCCGGTCAGAGTCACCAAGGCAGACCGCGACCTGATTCAACTGACCGGGTCACGCCTCGAATACGGGGCGACCCTGCCGCGCCGGCAAATGCTTCAGCTGGCGTTGATGGCCTCCGAGAACCGCGCCGCCAATGCCCTCGCCCGCACCTGGCCCGGGGGCAAGGCGGCCTTCGTCAAGGCCATGAATAAAAAGGCCCGGGAGCTGGACATGCAGTCCTCCCGCTTTGCCGACCCGGCCGGGCTGGACCCCGGCAATATTGCCTCGGCGCGCGACCTGGTGAAGATGGTGCAGGCAGCAGCAACCTACCCGATGATTCGCAGGGCCACCACGACAAAATCCATCCGTGTCCGCCCGTACCGGCGCCGTGGCGAACTGCGCTACGGCAATACCAACCGCCTGCTGAAGAACAAGGCGTGGTCGATCCAGCTAAGCAAGACCGGATACCTCAACGAGGCCGGCCGCTGCCTGACCATGCAGGCAAAGATCGCTGACGAGGCGCTGGTGATCGTGCTGCTGAACTCATTTGGAAAACTCACGCCGTTCGGAGATTCCAACCGCATCCGCAACTGGATTGAAAACGGGATTGATGGCTAGCCCGCATACGGACACAACATCACTCGGCAGTTCCGCCGGACTGCTGGCAAAAACACTACGTGAATATGACTGCGACCCGGCCCCCCTGTTTGAACAGGCCGGCATCAATCTCGACGCGGTCGACGATCCGAATATGCGCTTCCCCACCACCCGGACGCAGGTACTGTGGGGACTGGCGGCCGAGGCAACCGGCAACCCCTGTATTGGCCTCGCCGCCGCCCGGCTATTCCAGCCCGCCGTGCTGCACGGGCTGGGCTTTGCCTGGCTGGCAAGCGACACCCTGCAGGATGCCCTTGCCCGCCTGGTGCGCTATTCACGTTTCATCAACAACAGTGTCGCCTTCCGGCTGGAAGAACTGCCCGCAACCCTCGACCTGGTCATTCATGTCCCGGAAACCCTGATGAACGGTATCTACGCCGGCGCCGACTGTGGCTTTGCCGTATTCCTGCGCATGTGCCAGCTCACGGTGGGCAAGGCCATCCTGCCGCTGCACGCCACGCTGCAACGGCCGCCGCCTGCCTGTGCGGATGAATTCGAGGCGCTGTTCGGACCCGCGATCGAGTATGCGGCAGCGGATTACCGTCTCGGTTTTGACAGGACACTGGCCTGCGAGCCACTCGCGACAGCGCAACCGGAACTCGCACGCCTCAATGACCAGACCGTTGTGGATTACCTGGCCCGCTACGACCGCGCCAATATCACCATGCAGGTACGTGCAAGGATTATCGAGCAACTGCACGATGGTGTGCCGAAGCAGGAAACCATCGCAGACACCCTGCACGTCAGCCTGCGCAGCCTGCAACGCCGGCTGAAAGGCGAGGCAACCAGTTTCAAGGAACTGCTGGAAGACACGCGCGAACAACTGGCGCTGCAGTACCTGCGCGACAGCCACCGCAGCATCGGCGAAATTACCTACCTGCTGGGTTTTTCCGAGCCCAGCAACTTCACCCGCGCATTCAAACGCTGGACCGGCAAGTCGCCGGTAGAATACCGGGGCAGAACGGACCCGGCATAATCGGCAAGATATCCCGGAGTTGCAGTAGCCCGTTTAGAACAAACCAGTGTAGCGCAGCCCGATCAACACCAGCACCACGCACAGGAATCCGCGCAGCCCGTTCTCCGGAATAAACTTGCTCACGGCCGGGCCAATCGCCGACCCCGCTATCACACCGAGCAACAGAAAACCCAGCATCGGGAAATCCAGTTCAATGCCGAGTCGCACGTAATTGGTAATCGAGGTCAACGAATGGAACAAGATGGCCAGTGCCGAGGTGCCCGCGATGACGTACATTGGCAGGCGCATCACGATGCTCATGAAAGGCACCAGCAGGAACCCGCCGCCGACCCCGAGGGCCGAGGACAATACCGCAATTCCCATGCCGGTGAATAATGGCGTCCAGGGATTGAACGCGAACTCCTCATCACCAAACCGGAACGCGAAGCGCCGTACTGTGGCCTGCAGGCAGACAACCCCCTTGTCACACAGACCCCCGCCACTCCTGACCTGGCGCTCGAACACCTCGGCCGCCCGCATGGTGCGGGTCAACACATTGGCAGCGGAATTACTGCGGAAGATCTGCCACGCCAGTTGCGCGGCGATGAAAAATACCAGCACGGCAAATACCGGCTTGAAGATCTGCATGTCGGACAGCCAGGTGTGCGACAGGGTGCTGCCCAGCAAGGCCCCCAGGACACCGCCCGCCCCCAGCAACAACGCCAGTCGGTAGACTACCCGGCACTGGCGCAGGTAGAGCGGCACCGCAATCAACGGGGTGACCAGCGTCATTGCCTGCGCCATCGGTTTCACCAGGTTCGGATTCTCGATGCCGAACACGGAGATCATCCCGACCGAGGCCAGGATCCCGCCGGCGGCCCCGACGGTTGAGAACACGAAACCGACCAGCACCCCCCATGACAGCAACAACCAGACCGGCGCCGTGATACTCGCGATTTCGAAAACCAATTACCCGGCACCCTGCGGCCAGAACATCAGTCCCATACGCAGGAAATTGGCCACCAGCAACAGATTACCGGCCAGCAGCAACAGCGTGGCCAACCGCATGCCCTGCTTTGCGAGATCCCGCAGGCCCGTGCCGGCGGCAATGGCAGTGACCAGGAAACCGAACTCGGACATCAACAAGGCCGTCAGCAGCGGCATCCCCTCCCCGCTGGCGGTCGTACCAAACCGATAGAGGACCAGGCTGAGCACGAGGCCCAGCCCAAAGGCCAGCCAGGGGTAGGAATATTTCATCTACGCATGCCTGCCAGACACCGCGATCTTCAGCACCAGCAACACCAGCGGGGTGCCGTGCAGGAACAGGTCGAAGATATCGAGCGGCTTGACCAGCGTCCCGTCCGCCAGCATCTTCAGTTTTTGCCACAGGTGCGGCTCGGGTGTAAACGGCGCCAGCGCGAGAAACACGGCAACCGGCAGCAACACCGGCAGCGGGATCTTTTCCAGCCACTTCATAACACACTCCGTGGTTTCCAGATGCATGCATCCTACGCACCCTGACCCGCAAAGCCAACAAGCCCGAACCCTCCCCATTCGGGGGAGGGCCAGGGGCAGGAGACTCCCGTAAAATCATAAAGAGATAAACAGAGCGTCCCTTCTCCCTGCGGGAGAGGGGGCTCATGAGACAGCCGGTATAATAATCATGCGAATTTTCTTTAAATACTTTTTTAAAATCATCCATGCCATTGTCGGGCCCATCCTGCTTGGACTGGACTGGCTGTTCCGCCCGAAGGGTGTCGAGCGCATGCCCGAGGTACAGCAACACATCGACGCGCAGACTCATCATCTCGTCATGTACCAGTTCCTCACCTGCCCGTTCTGCATCAAGACACGGCGCGCCATTAAGCGGCTGTCGCTCAACATCGAGACCCGCGACGCACTGAAACACGCACCCAGCCGCCAGCAGTTGCTTGAAGGGGGCGGAAAGATCAAGGTCCCGTGCCTGCGCATCACGAACGCAGATGGACACGTGGAGTGGTTGTACGAGTCGAACGATATTATTCAATACCTGCAAAAGAGTTTTGCGTAGGCTGGCACGGATAAAACATCAGTTCTGCCACACCGCCATTCCCTGGTCACGCAGCCAGTCCGCCAGGGCCGCCTCCTGCTCTGCCGCATCGAGTCCTTCCGCGTCGAAGCCTTCCAGCAGGTCCAGTGCCAGCTCTACGCCGTACTGGCGCGGGTATTTGCTGCTACGGTAACCGGACATGTGCTGCTCGAAGCGGTCACCGGGGTCGTGAATGGTCATCCCGACATACACGCACGGAAATCCATCTATATAACCCGGGTTCTCCTGGCGAAAGCGCTTGTCCCACAGCACCTCGGGGTCGAGCGTGATGACATAGAGATTGCGGCCCTTGCGCTGCTTCGCGGCAAGCCGGGCTTTCTTCTGCCATTCGAGTATCTTTTTATCTCTCTGTTCGTCTTTCATTATCAACTTCAATCATCTCGCCCTGCACTGAGAAGTACGGGCCAGATGCAGACCGGATCAGCACAAACACCATGACTGATTATTCTACAACGCTGCAACAATCTGTTTTTTAGCAGAAATTAGTGGCAGAATGGCAGCGGGCAACAACAAGCAATGCAGCTAGCCTGACTAATCCGGATCCCGGGGGGAAAGCATGGTTGAGAAAGCTCGGGTTACCACCGGGACGCGCAGGCTCAGTTGGTTCTACCAGCACCCGCTGGTCTTCATCGGCAGCCTGTTCGTGATCAGCATCAGCCTGATTGTCTTCAACATCTACTCCGTCGCCAACGCCCTCACCGAGGAATCAGCCGAACAGTACGCCGAGCAGTACCTGAACGCGCTGGCACAGGCGCGTTCGACCTACTCCTCCGAAGTGGTGGCCCGGGTGCGCGACCACGGTATCAAAATCTCCCAGGACTACCGCGCCAAGGAAGGCCACATCCCGTTCCCCGCCACCTTCTCGATCATCCTTTCGAACCGGATCAGTGATAATCACCTGGACATCAACACCAACCTGTACAGTGACTTTCCCTGGCCCTGGCGCGTCGATGGCGGCCCCCGGGATGCCTTTGAAAAGGCGGCGCTCGGAAATTTACGGGAAAATCTCGATGAACAGTCTTATGTCAGGATAACCACAAATAACGGCGTGCGCACACTGCGCTATGCGCGCCCGGTCATCATGCAGGAAAGCTGCGTGGGCTGCCACAACAGCATGGAGTCCAGCCCGAAAAAGGACTGGAAAGTGGGTGAGGTGCGCGGGGTGCATGCCGTCACCCTGACGCTCCCCGTGATATCCACGGTTATCCTGGAACGCTTCTCCAGCACCTCCCTGCTCATGCTGGGAGGCACCGTCATTTCACTGCTGCTGCTCGCGATCTTCATTCGGGAACTGCGGCGCTCGTTGCTGCTGGTCGAGACCTATGCCAGGGAAACAGCAGCCACCAACCTGGTACTCACCAAGACCAACGCGGCCTTCTCCCGTTTCGTCCCGCACGAATTTCTCGGCTTCCTCAGGAAGGAAAAGATCATCGATGTCTCGCTCGGCGATAACGCACAGAAGGAAATGACTGTGCTGTTCTCCGACATCCGGAATTTCACTACCATTTCGGAGAAACTCAGCCCCGAAGAGAATTTTGCCTTCATCAACAACTACCTGAGCATCATGGGTCCGATTGTCAGGGAGCATGGCGGGTTTATCGATAAATATATCGGTGATGCCATCATGGCACTGTTCCCGCACGCTGACGATGCCGTGAAAACCGCCATCTCCATGCTGCAACAACTGCCAAACTGCGGTCATGGCGAGTATTTACATTACGGCGTCCTGCGCATCGGCATCGGCCTGAATACCGGGCACCTGATGCTCGGCACCATCGGGGAAACCGATCGCATGGAAGGCACCGTCATCAGTGATGCCGTCAACGTCGCATCACGAATCGAGGGACTCTCCAAGGAATACGGCGCGACCCTGCTGATCAGTCAGACCACCATGAATCGTCTCAAGCATCCCGAGGAGTTCAAGTCCCGCTGTATCGGGCATATCCAGGTCAAGGGCAAGACCGACAAGATAATCGTCTACGAGATCTTTAATTGCGACCCGGATGAACTCGCCGCTGCCAAACTGGAAACCCGGGAGTGGTTCGAGGAGGCGGTTAGTCTGTACGAGGCCGGCAACCTGGAGACAAGCGGCGCCCTGTTCAGGCGTTGCCTTGAAAAAGCGCCGGATGACTCCGCCGCATCGATCTTCCTGTCGCGCTGCAACAAGAGCTGACGCAACAGCTCCTGCCCGCCTCTCAGGATAAACGCCGCACATCCCCCCGTGCCATGGCGTACTCGATGGCGTGCATGGCGACATCCGCCGCGGTCTTCAACAGCAGTACCAGCACCTACTTGTCGGTAGATAGCTGCTCTGCCATGTTG
>JAUVNM010000076.1 GCA_030599705.1 Gammaproteobacteria bacterium | reverse complement strand
GGAATTATATCAGGAACCCGGGGAGATCCAGGTTACCGCCTCAGCAACTGCAATACTTCCTCGAGCTCGAGTCGTACCTGGTGGACGATCTGCTGACTCTGGGTGACATCTTCCCGGGCATCTTCACCGGACATCTTTTGCCGGGCACCCCCGATAGTAAAGCCCTGCTCGTATAACAGGCTGCGGATCTGCCTGATCATCAACACATCCTGGCGCTGATAATAGCGGCGATTGCCGCGACGCTTTACCGGCTTGAGTTGCGGAAACTCCTGCTCCCAGTAACGCAGGACATGCGGCTTGACGCCACACAGGTCGCTTACTTCACCGATGGTGAAATAGCGTTTACCGGGTATGGGAGGAAGCTCGTCGTTATTGCTCGCTTCCAGCATAGGCCTCTACCCTTGCCTTGAGTTTCTGACCCGACCTGAAAGTGACGACGCGGCGTGCTGAAATGGGTATCTCTTCGCCGGTTTTGGGATTGCGCCCGGGCCGTTCGTTTTTCTCGCGCAGATCAAAATTCCCGAATCCGGAAAGCTTGACCTGCCGGCCGTGTTCCAGAGCCGCGCGAACCTCCTCAAAGAATAGTTCCACCAGTTCCTTGGCCTCGCGCTTGTTGAGTCCGAGTTCTTCAAACAGCTTTTCTGCCATATCGGCTTTCGTCAGTGCCATTCTTCTTACTCTCTTAATTGTGCCCCGAATTTTTCGCTGAGACCGTCGGTCACCCGGGTGACAACCGCCTCGACATCTTTATCTGTTAGTGTGCGGGAAGAATCCTGTAGAATCAAGCCAAAAGCGATGCTTTTTCGCCCTGTTTCTACCCCTTTCCCCTGGTAGACATCGAATATCACCATGCCCCTGAGGAGTTCGCCCCCGAGCCCCTTGACGGCTGTTTCCAGCTCGCCAGCCGGCAGTTCACTGTTGACCACCACGGCAAGGTCACGGCGAATGGAGGGATAGCGGGAAAGCTCCTGGAAATGCACGGGCGCTGCATTTTTCAGGGCGGCAACTTCAAGCTCGAACAGGAATGTATCCGGATCCAGGTCATGACTGCTGGCAATCTCCGGATGAATCCGGCCGAGCCAACCGACATCCCTGCCATGCAGATGTATCACTGCGGTTTGCCCCGGGTGCAGGGCCGGATGCGCCCCCTGTACAAATTGGCAATGCGCAATCTGGCCGGACAATGACACCAGCGTTTCCACATGACTACGCATATCATAGAAATCGACCGGCTCTGGTTTCCCGTCCCAGTGCTCCGGGTGCCGGTCACCGGAAAGAACGCCACCGATCACGTCATCCTGTATGATTTCATTGTCTTGCGCACGAAACCTCAGGCCGTGCTCGAACAGTCGCAGGCGACTGACCTGACGCTTGCGATTATGCTGCAAGGCAGTCAACAGGCCCGGCCAGAGACTGGTACGCATATCCGCAAGCTCCGACGAAATCGGGTTGGCGAGTGATACCGGCCGGCTACCAGGGTTCAATACCGACTGCAATGACGGGTCCACAAAGCTGTAGGTGATCGCTTCCTGGTAACCCCGATCCACCAGCGCTACCGACAACCGGTCGATGCTCACCCCGGAATCGGGTGCGGCCTGCATTTCCAGCGCGCCGGTCAGCGCGCAAGACGGCAGCCGGTCATAGCCATAGACACGACCAATTTCCTCGACCAGGTCCGCCTCGATGGTGATATCAAAACGGAATGACGGGGGTGTGACTTGCCAGCCCTCATCCATCACTGCCACCTGCATACCCAGCCGTTCAAGAATGTCAGTAACGACGTCGGCATCCGGCGCCAGGCCGAGGACACGGCTGATCCGTGCATTTCTCAGGGTAATCGGGTCACGTGCCGGCAGCTGTGCAGCGGCAACCACCTCGACAACCGGACCGGCCTGCCCGCCGGTAATGTCCTGCAGCAACCGGGTCGCACGCTGCATGGCGCGGTGCTGCAGCTCGAAGTCCACGCCGCGTTCAAAGCGGTGCGATGAATCGGTGTGCATCGCGTATTGTCGCGCCCGCCCGGCTATCACCTCCGGTGCAAACCAGGCGCACTCCAGGAACAGGTCGGTTGTGCTTTCACTGATGCCGGAATCGACGCCGCCCATGACGCCGGCGATCGCCAGCGTCTTCTGGTGATCGGCTATGACCAGGGTGTCACTGCCAAGTGACACGCAACGCTCATCCAGCAGGGTCAGTTCCTCACCGTCACGGGCATAGCGGACACAGATACCACCGCTGAGCCGGTCGCGGTCGAAGGCGTGCATGGGCTGGCCCAGTTCCAGCAACACATAGTTGGTCACATCCACCACCGGGTCGATGCTGCGCAGCCCACCGCGCCGCAGTTTTTCCTGCATCCACAACGGGGTGGATGCGCCCGGATCAACCCCCCGGATGACACGCCCAAGGTAACGCGGACAGGCCTCCGGGGCCTGGACATCGATGTCAAACCGGTCCGCAATGGCATCCGGCACCGGGTCGATGGCGATGGCTGTCACCGGACATCGCGTCAGCGCGCCGACCTCGCGCGCGATACCCTCGACACCGAGGCAGTCGCCCCGGTTTGGCGTGAGATCCAGCTCGATCATGTGGTCATCCAGTCCCAGCAGGTCCTGCAGGCCAGTACCGGTTACGGCCGCATCGGGCAATTCCAGCAAACCCTGGCGGTCATCACCCATGCCCAGTTCACGCGCCGAGCACAGCATACCGTGCGACTCGACACCGCGCAGCTTTGACTTCTTTATCTTCAGGTCACCCGGGAGCCGGGCACCGATGAGTGCCAGCGGGTACTTGCCCCCGGCGCGCACGTTGGCTGCGCCGCAGACAATCTGCAATGGCCCCTCCTGGCCTGCGTCCACGCTGCAAACGCGCAGCTTGTCGGCATCCGGGTGCGGCCCCACGGAAAGCACCTCGCCCACGACCACGCCAGCGGCGCTGGCACCGGCCGGCTCGACGGCATCAACCTCCAGCCCGGCCATGGTGAGCTGTTCCACCAGCTCCTCCGTCGAGACCGGTGGATCAACCCATTCCCGCAACCATTGTTCGCTGAATTTCATCGTAGTACCGGCCTAAGAAATCCCTTGCCACAGAGAGCACAGAGGACACAGAGAAATAAACTCAGTAAGAATGTTCATTTGTTCTTCAGTAAAAGTTCACACATGCAATCTTTTTTTCTCTGTGTCCTCTGTGGCTATTCTTTGTTTAATTAAACTGCCTGAGAAAAGTCAGGTCGTTCTCGAAGAACAACCGCAGGTCGTTCACACCATAGCGCAGCATCGCGAGGCGCTCCACGCCCATACCAAAAGCCAGACCGGTATAGCGCTCGTTATCGATATCCGCATACTCAAACACCTTCGGGTGCACCATGCCGCAGCCCAGCACCTCCAGCCAGCCACTCTGGCCGCACACACGGCAACCATTGCCGGAACACATGACACACTGGATATCGACTTCCGCGGATGGCTCCGTAAACGGGAAATAGGATGGCCGAAAACGCACCTGCAGATCGTCCCGCTCGAAGAAGCGGTGCAGGAACTCGTCGAGCATGCCCTTGAGGTTGGCAAAGCTGACCGTTTCATCGATCAGCAGCCCTTCCACCTGGTGAAACATCGGCGTATGCGTCAGGTCCGAATCACAGCGGTAGACCCGCCCGGGGGCAATAATCCGCAGCGGTGGCTTGTGCGCCGCCATTACCCGGACCTGCACCGACGACGTGTGCGTACGCAACAGGGTATGCGCATTGAAATAGAAGGTGTCATGCATGGCGCGCGCCGGGTGATGCGCCGGAATATTCAAGGCCTCGAAGTTATGGTAGTCATCCTCGATCTCCGGCCCTTCCGCAACCGTGAAGCCGAGCGGTGTAAACAGTCGCTCGATGCGCTTCATGGTCCGCGTCACCGGATGCAGGCCGCCCGGTGACTGCCCGCGCCCGGGCAGGGTGACATCGATGGCGTCCTGTTCCAGCTGCGCATCCAGCAACCGGGCCTGCAACACCCGTTGACGCTCCTCGATCGCCTGCTGGACTGTTTGTTTGACCCGGTTGATGGCCTGCCCGGCGGCCGGGCGTTCTTCGGCGGGCAGCCCGCCAAGCTGCTTGAGATGTTGTGTCAGTCTGCCCTTCTTGCCCAGATAACCAACACGCACCTCGTCAAGCGCAGCCGGATCGCCGGCAGCGGCGACGGCCTGCAGTGCTCTGTTTTCAAGTTCGTTCAGGTCAGGCACCCGTGTCCTGCTCCTTTTGGTGGTTTTCCAGGTCATGAGTAGGAGTCGCCTTGGCGGCGAACCATTCGCGGGCATGCCCCAGGGCAGCCTCTGGCCCAGGCCACCCTCTCGCAAGCTCACCTTGTCGGCGCAAGCGCCTCACCTTCAGCCCGCTCCTACAATCTTTTCATTATTAATTAATCAGAGTTTCCTTAAAGAAACAAAAAGGGGAAAGGCTCTCACCTTTCCCCTTGCTGGTAGCTCTCTGCAATCGGGGTTATGCAGATAAACCGGCCTTGGCTTTTTCCGCCAGTACACTAAAACCCGCCTTGTCAAACACGGCAAGATCGGCAAGCACCTTGCGATCAACCTCGACCTCTGCCTTGTTGAGACCGTCAATCATGCGGCTGTATGACAGCCCGTTTTCCCGTGCGGCCGCATTGATGCGGACAATCCACAGCGCCCGGAACTGGCGCTTGCGCTGGCGGCGGTCACGGTAGGCATACTGGCCTGCCTTGATAACGGCCTGCTTGGCAACACGGAACACCTTGCGGCGTGCGCCGTAATATCCTTTCGCCTTGCCTAATATCTTCTTGTGGCGGGCATGGGCAGTGACACCACGTTTTACTCTGGACATTGCTTGATTACTCCTGGATAAATCGGATCAACTGAAGGGCAACAAACGGCGCACCATCGCCACATCCGCTTTATTCACCTCGGCCGGCGAACCCAGCTGACGTTTACGCTTGCTGCTCTTTTTCGTCAGGATATGACGAAGATGCGACTGGCCCCGCTTGAAGCCACCCGAACCCGTTTTCTTGAAGCGCTTGGCCGCTCCGCGATTGGTCTTTAACTTTGGCATTGCTCTACCTGATTCTCAGTTGTGTCCTGTTGCGTCTGCTTACTTGTGCTTTTTTGGCGCCAGCACCATGACCATAAGCCGCCCTTCCATTTTCGGTTCCTGCTCGACAACCCCTATTTCCTCGAGGTCGACCTTGAGCCGGTCCATCATTTCCATACCCAGCTCCTGGTGGGCCATTTCCCGGCCCCGGAAACGCAGGGTCACCTTGACCCGGTCGCCGACATCCAGAAACTCGATCAGCTTGCGCAGCTTGATCTTGTAGTCACCGATATCGGTACCCGGCCGGAACTTGATTTCCTTGACCTGGGTCTGTTTCTGTTTCTTCTTGGCCTGCTGCAGTTTCTTGCTGGCTTCAAACCGGAACTTGCCGTAATCCATAATGCGGCAAACGGGGGGTTCGGCATTCGGCGCTATTTCTACCAGGTCAAGCCGTGCCTGTTCCGCAGCCTGTTTTGCTTCCTCGATGGAAACAATCCCGAGCTGCTCGCCTTCCTGATCTATTACCCGTACCTCCGGGGCAAGTATGGTTTCGTTTACCCGATTTTGCGGTTTTCTTGCAGCGATACCTTATTCCTCCAAAACAGTACGGCCGCGGCTCGCGATCTCTTCCTGCAGGGCCCTGGTAAGTTGCTCCAGCTCGTGGCTGCCAAGGTCCCTGCCGTCTCGCGTGCGCACGGCCACCGTACCGGCTTCTGTTTCCCGATCGCCGATTATCAGCAAATAGGGAACCCGTTGTATTGTGTGCTCGCGGATTTTAAAGCCGATCTTCTCATTTCTCAAGTCTGATTTGACCCTCAAACCCTGATTTCTCAAGGATTCTTCCACTTTCCGGGCATATTCGGCCTGCCGGTCGGTGATATTCAGGATTACCGCCTGGATCGGAGCCAGCCACAGCGGCAGCACCCCGGCATAATGCTCGATCAAAATGCCGATAAAACGCTCCAGCGACCCGAGGATGGCCCGGTGCAGCATCACCGGCACCTGTTTGCTGCCGTCCTCGTCGATATAGTGGGCCCCGAGGCGTTCCGGCATCGAGAAATCCAGCTGGATGGTGCCCAGCTGCCAGACCCGGTCCAGGCAATCCTTGAGATTGAATTCGATCTTCGGCCCGTAAAAGGCCCCCTCCCCCGGTTGCAGCTCCCAGTCCAGCTGCTTGTGGTCCAGCACCGCCTGCAGGGATTGTTCTGCCTTGTCCCACAAGGCGTCTGCGCCCACCCGTTGCTCGGGACGGGTCGAAAACTTCACACTGATAGCATCGAAACCGAAATCGGCATACACCTCGAACAGCAGATCAATAAACGCAGAGACCTCATCCTGAATCTGCTCTTCGGTACAAAAGATGTGCGCATCATCCTGCACGAAATTCCTGACCCGCATCAATCCATGCAAGGTACCGGACGGTTCATTGCGCGTACAGGAACCAAATTCCGCCAGCCGCAGCGGCAGGTCACGGTAACTCTTCAGTCCCTGGTTATAGATCTGGATATGCGCCGGGCAATTCATCGGCTTGAGTGCATAGGTCCGGTTCTCGGATTCGGTGGTAAACATATCGTCCGAGAATTTTTCCCAGTGACCGGATTTCTCCCACAGGGAACGGTCAATGATGTGCGGCGTGTGGACTTCCTGGTAATTGTGCTGCCGCAACTTGCCACGAATATAATCCTGAATCACGAGATAAATCTGCCAGCCGCTGTCGTGCCAGAACACCATACCCGGCGCCTCTTCCTGGGTATGAAACAGGTCCATCACCTTGCCGAGCTTGCGGTGATCACGCTTCTCCGCCTCTTCCAGCCGCTGCAGGTACGTCTTGAGTTCCTTCTTGTCGCGCCATGCAGTGCCATAGATGCGCTGCAGCATCTCGTTGCCGGAATCACCACGCCAGTAGGCACCCGCCAGTTTCATCAGCTTGAAGCCCTTGCCGAGCTTGCCGGTACTCGGCAGGTGGGGGCCACGGCAGACATCGAACCAGTCACCCTGGCGGTACACCGAGACCGCCTCGCCTTCCGGAATGTCCCGGATGATTTCCACCTTGTATGCCTCGCCAATCTCGCCAAAAATCCTGATCGCCGCGTCCCGGTCCCAGACCTCGCGTTCGATTTTCAAATCACGCTTGACGATTTCATGCATGCGTTTTTCGATTCTGGCCAGGTCTTCCGGGGTGAAGGGTTCATCGCGGGCAAAGTCATAATAGAAGCCGTTCTCGATGGCCGGGCCAATCGTGACCTGGGTACCCGGATAGAGTTCCTGCACGGCCTGTGCCATGACGTGCGCCGCATCGTGGCGCAGCAGCTCCAGCGCATCCTCGTCCTTTGAGGTAATGATGGCCAGATCGGCATCGGTATCGATAAGGAAACTGGTATCGACCAACACGTCATCGGTCCTGCCGGCCAGCGCCGCCTTCGCCAGGCCGGGGCCAATATCGGCGGCGACCTCATGCACGGTTACCGGGTGATCAAATTCACGGCAACTGCCGTCTGGGAGGGTGATTACAGGCATGGCAATATCTCCCGTGGTGCCCTATCCGTGGGGCCCCAGGCGTTTCCGACCGTCAGTCGGGCGCCGGGCGGAAGCCATTGATGCTTGATCCGGTCTCCGGGCCGGCGCCGGAATGACATCATGTTTGGTAGGCGCGATTGGATTCGAACCAACGACCCCCACCATGTCAACCCGGTCGGGGAGTGTAACAGCCCTAGTCAACCGATAACAGAATCTCGTACTATCCCGTTGATTTGTTGACTTTTTCCCGAATCGGGGGG
>JAUVNM010000154.1 GCA_030599705.1 Gammaproteobacteria bacterium | reverse complement strand
TCGCCATGTTGTGAAACCCGGATAGCGGTTCTGACAATACTGCGGCCGGCAGGGCGCGGACTCTATCACCGCCAACAGGCAGGTGTCGGGGTGTCAGGCAGTGCTGTTGTAACCGAATTCGGGTGACAGGGTGTCATTGACCAGCGCCTCGATCTGCGCGATCTGGTCATCGTCGAAGTAGTCCCGGTAGCCGCCGACCTTGGCGCGCCGGACCTTGTAGGTATTGGGATTGTCGCGGTCTTTCGGCACCATGCGCCCGCCACTGAGCCAGAAGGTCTTTTTCTGCTCCATCTTTTTCATGTTTTCATAGGACGAGAACTCCACTGCCTCGCGAATTTCCTCCGGTGTTCCCGGGGTACCCATGAATTCCAGCAGCTTTCCCAGCGTGGCTTCCGGCTGGCTGCGCAGGTCCTCGTAGCGCAGCAGGAAGAAGCCCTTCAGGCGCGACTGTTCGCTGGCCCAGAGATTCATGAAGTCAATCACCTTGGGCAGCCCGGCATCCTTGTCCATGACGAAGTCGTAGATCGGGACTTCCTTGCCTTCGCCGGGATACCGGTTGAGGATTTTCTTGTTGGGCTTCATCCGGTACTGCCACTGGAAGAACTGCGATACGGCGACATCGCGCGGGTCGCGCGCCAGCAGGACCACCTTGCGGTCATAGAAATCCGCCTTGGAGTCCACGTTGCCGGTATAGTCCTTGATGTAGTTGTCGTGAGTATAGAACACCTTCGGGATTGCGCGGTTCATGTAGTGAAAATTGTCGAACCCCATCAGGAAGCGTTGTGACAGGCCATACTTGACCTGGTAGAGGCGCGACAGCATGACCCGCAGCCCGGTGCGCCCGCTCTTGCCGAAGGACACGATGACGATATCGGTCTGCTGCAGTTTCCGGTTCTGTTCGCGCCCGCGCAGCCAGCGCTCGGCCGCTGTCTTGCGGTCTTCGGATGCAAACAGCAGCGCCCCGCGCAGCAACCGGCGCGAGAGTTTTTTCCATACCGAGCGAAACAGCTGTCTGCCGGCGTGCACTACCTGGGGCATGGTGTCTGTCCTGGATTCCTGGTTGGCGGGCCGTCACGGCCCGGGTGGTTATTGTACGAGACTGACGACGCGTTTCATTATGCGGGTCGAAAACCGGGCAAATTGCTGGGTATATCGGGCGGTGCGGCCGGTTTTCACGAAGTTCAGTTGCAGCATGCGGCGTTCACCGACGAAGCGCTTGTGCCCATGCCAGGAAATATCGGTGCGCCGGAAGGCCAGCAGCGTCCCGCCCCGCGGCGCTACTTCGGCCGCGTAGTCCTCGATGTCATCGGGCGAACGCAGCAGGCGCAGCTGGCCGGCAGTGTTGTCCCAGTCGGTATTGAAGTAGACCAGTACCGTGATCACCTTGCTCCAGTGGTCGGTATGGATGTTGCCGTCGCTGGGTTCGCAGAATTTGCGCACGGTGATCGTGGTCCAGGCATCTTCCAGGTCGACGTCGAACTTGGTACTGATTACCTGCCGCAGGGCGGGGCTATTGAGTTCATCAATCAGGTCCTGGAACCCCGGGCCATATTGCAGGCTTTCCAGGTCCTTGTTCCCCGGTTTGTCGATATCCGGGTAATCGCGGTTGGCCGCTTCCAGTCCGGCTGCACTGATACAGTCCGGCACCACCATGTAATCAAACGGGTCCGGCGCCAGGGGAGTGGCTTCGATGGCGGCAAGATCGACGTATGTCATGGCTGAATCAGGCTTGGGGTCGGTCAGGTATCTGAATTAACTGTGCTTTCCCGGTCGAGTGTAGCAGATGCACCAAGCTTCTTGAAATCAACAGGATACCCGGTGGATGTGCGCAGGTGTTGAGATAAATCAACTGCACGCGGGACTCGCCGGTGGGGCAGATCCGCTGACCGGGAAAAATTCCCTGTGATTGGTTTACACTACGCCGCCTTGTCGGGCAAATTGACCAGGAATACCGGAACCGCCGTATGCACGATGTCTGGCCTACCATCACGCGGGAGTTGATCCTGCTGCCGTGTCTCGTACTGCCGAAGCAGCAGCGCATCAATATCGACCGCTGGCTGCGTGGCCGCGAGGAAAACCGCAAGCTGCAACTGACCGATTACGTGCTGATGTCGTGGGGCAAGAGCGGGCGCACCTGGCTGCGGGTGATGATGTCGCGCTACTACCAGCAGAAATTCGGTATCCCCGAAAAATACATGCTGGGTTTTGACAACTATCACCGCATGAATGCCGCGGTCCCAAGCGTATTTTTCACCCACAGCAACTATCTGCGCAACTACACCGGCAACTGGGATGACAAGGCCGGGTTTTACGGAAAAAAGGTCATTATGCTGGTGCGTGACCCGCGCGATGTGGCGGTATCGCAGTACTTCCAGTGGAAATACCGGATGAAACGCCGCAAGAAGGAACTCAACTGGTACCCGCCGCACAACAGCGACGTCTCCCTGTTCGACTTCGTCATGAATGAGGACGCCGGTCTGCCGTGCATTATCCGGTTTTTCAATATCTGGGCGCAGGAGCTGCCCAAGGTCGAGGCCAGCATGGTGTTGCGTTATGAAGACATGCGCCAGCAACCGGCAGCTGCGCTGGAACGGCTGTTCAGCTTCATGGAAACGCCCGGGACCGATGCCGAGATCCGCGATGCCGTGGAATTTGCCGCCTACGAGAACATGAAGAAACTCGAGGAAAAAAACGCGTTTCGATCGAGTGGTGCGCGCCTGGTGCCGGGCAGGAAGGGCGATCCGAACACCTACAAGGTCAGGCGCGCCAAGGTGGGTGGCTACCGCGACTACTTCGATGACGGGCAGCTGGCGCAGATCGACGCGCTGGTGGCAGACACCATGCGGCCGGATTTCGGTTACTCCTCGTAGTCATTGTAGACGTCAATCCCCATCTCTTCGGCGACCGCGGCCCAGTAGGGCTCCATCTCACACGAGCAGCAATCGCACCACACCGCGATGCCAGCGTGCATACTCAGGCTCTTTTGCTGTTTTGATTCCGCCGGTTGTTGCGGTTCTGCCGGTGAATTCTTCATGGATATAATCCTGTGCCTGATGCCTTGTCGGGCAGGACCCGCGCCCCGCGGGGAACGGCATTCCCGGCGAGGCGCCGATCCTACATATATAGCAGCTGGAGGGCATTATGGTAAGGGGGTGGCGCGGTTATCAGCGAGCCAGCGACTCCAGCCAGGCGGCAACTACCTCGGTCAGTGCGTCCTCGTAATCATCATAGTAGTGGTCGGCACCGGCAATCGTCTGCTGGGCGGACAGTGGGTGGAAGCCGTCCATCCGCGACCGGATGTCGCTGGCCATGCGCTGCACCGCGGGGTAGTCCTCGCTGCCGACGATGCTCAGGAACGGGATCTTGAGCCGGCCGAAAGCAAACGGTTTGCGCATCGGCTGCTGGTAGTCGGTGGCGCCCATGCTGATACCGATATAGCCATCGATCAGTGGGCTGTCTGTTGCCCCGAGCCAGGCCATGCTCATGTGGACCCCGCAACTGTGAGCGAGCAGGACAATGCGCTTATAGCCCCGGGACTCGAGATAGCCGATACCGGCATTGATACGGGGAATGGCCTCGGGAAATACCGGTTCGTAATCGTAGTAGGTCGCATCCTTGGGCAGGACCGGCATTTGCAGTGACAGGGTAGACCAGCCATGTGCCGGTAATGCAATGCGCAGCGGTCCGGCTACCTGCGCCCAGTCCGGGTGCATGCCGCGACCATGCAGTATGATGACGGCGCCGTGGGGCGTAGCGGTTTCCGCCGGAGTATAAATGCCGAGGAAGTCGAGCGCGCCGGCCTCCAGGGTAACCGGTTCGCCATCCAGGATCGCATCGACTATTTCGTCTGCCAGGCGCTGTTCCCGCTCAAGGTCTGCGGCCGGCCCGGGTGGCGGCAGCACTATGAAAAGCAGCAGGAACAGCCTGATTCGCGGGATTTTTCCTGACATGGTGTTATGGTGTGTGGCTATCCGGGGGCCTGCGCAGCAAGGCTTTGAAGTATAGGGTCTCAAGTGATACAAAGGCTACCCGGCAGATGACCTGCTGGCCCAGGCAAACGAAACAACCATGTACCTGAACCATTTCAATCTTTCCGAGCAACCGTTCTCGATTACACCGGACCCGCGGTTTCTCTATATGAGCGCCTGCCACCGCGAGGCACTGGCGCACTTGCTGTATGGCCTGGGGGAGGGCGGCGGCTTTGTTCAGCTGACGGGTGAAGTCGGTACCGGCAAGACTACCATCTGCCGCTGCCTGATGGAGCAGGTACCCGTCAACGTGAATATCGCCGTGGTGCTCAATCCGAAGGTGACAGCCACGGAACTCATCGCGACCATGTGCGACGAACTCGGTATTGAATATCCGAAGAATACGACCAGTATCAAGACACTGACCGATGTACTCAACCGGCACCTGCTGGATGCTCATTCACAGGGCCGCCGCACGGTGCTGATTATCGATGAGGCGCAGCAGCTGAGTGCGGAAGTACTCGAGCAGATCCGTCTGCTGACCAACCTGGAAACCGCCACGCAAAAACTGTTGCAGATCATCCTGATCGGGCAGCCCGAGCTGCGTACCCTGCTGGCACAGGAGCATATGCGCCAGCTGGCCCAGCGGGTGACGGCGCGTTATCACCTCGACCCGATAGACCGTGGAGATACCAGTGCCTACATACAGCACCGCCTGCAGGTCTGCGGGAGCTCGCACATTATCTTCAACAAGGATGCCATCGATCTCATCCAGCGCCTGTCCGGCGGCATTCCGCGCCTCATCAATGTGCTGTGCGACCGCGCCATGCTGGGAGCGTACGTGGAAGGCAAGTCACAAATAGACCATGACATTGTCAGGAAGGCGTCCAGGGAAGTACTCGAAGTAGCGGGCGAAGAGGCCGCGCGCGCACGCTGGTTGCCGCGGGTTGCCTGGGGGCTGGCGATTGCCGGGCTGGCTGCCGCTGCTGTCTATTATCAACCCTGGCAGCATCCGGGGATCCAGGCGGCGCTGTTTGGGGAGCCGCCGGCACCGGTAGTAGTCCCGGTCACCCCGGCGCCGGAACCGGTTGCGCAGCCGGAACCGGAGATGCCCGTGCTGTCGGCGTTGCCCGAGCCGGAGCCCCCGGTCGCGGCGGTGGCGGCCGTGCAACCGGAACCCGACGTGTTAGCGGAACCCGACGTGTTAGCGGAACCCGACGTGTTAACGGAACCCGAAGTCCTGCCGG
>JAUVNM010000082.1 GCA_030599705.1 Gammaproteobacteria bacterium | reverse complement strand
GTCACCGAGTGCCGTGCGCCATGTGTCATCGCGTTCCTGCAGCCAGCCGGTCAGTGCCAAGAGATCGGTAATACCGTCAGGCAGGTTAACCTGCTCGTCCGCGACGCCGAGGGTTTCACGCAGACTGGCAAAGTAGCGTAGCTTGACCATGGGCTGTCTCAGCCGCCGGTTTGTGCCATGAAGCGGACGATCTGCTGCGGCCGCTCGCGGAATTCATGGCGTTCCGGTTTCAGGGTGATGGCATGTCTCATCGTGTCCAGTAGCTCGGCATCGCTGATACCGGCACGCAGTAGTGGACGGAATTCGAATTTGTGTTCCTGCCCGAGACACAGGTACAGGGTGCCATCGACCGCCAGCCGGACACGGTTGCAGGTTTCACAGAAGTGCTGCGAGATCGGGGTTATAAAGCCGATGCGCAACCCGGTCCCGGCAACCTGTACATAGCGCGCCGGCCCTCCGCCGGGCATGACGCCGGGAATCAGTTCGTAGCGTTGCGCCAGTTGCGCCTTTACTTCCTGCAGGTCGACGTAGTACGAGGTGGCGCTGCGGCCGGTAGCGCCCATCGGCATGGTCTCGATCAGCCGCAGGGTGAACTCATGTTCAATGCAGAATTCGACCATGTCCACGATCTCGTCATCATTGATGCCTTGCATGACGACCATGTTGATTTTGATCGGTGAAAAGCCGCTGTGCTTTGCTGCCATCAGTCCGGTGATGACCTTGTTGAGGTTGCCCTTGGTGATCTGCCTGAAACGCTCGGCGCGCAATGAGTCCAGGCTGACGTTGATGCGGCTGATACCGGCTGTGCGCAGCGCTTCGGCATGGCGTTTCAGGCCGACCGCATTGGTGCTCAATGACAGGTCGAGGAGGCCGGGTATCCTGGCAAGATTTCCCGCCAGTACCGGCAGGTTTTTACGCACCAGTGGCTCACCCCCGGTGATGCGGATCCGGCGTACACCCAGGGAGACAAAGGCACCGACGAGGCGTTCAATCTCCCCGAAGCTCAGCCACTCGTCCGGTTCACTGAAGTCGCGGTAGTCACCCGGCAGGCAATAGAAGCAGCGCAGGTCGCAACGGTCGGTCACCGACAGCCGGACGTATTCGACGCAACGGCCAAATGGGTCGATCAGTTCAGTGCTCATGGTCCCTCAGGCTACAGTTGCGGGGTGTATTTTACCAGCCCGGCTTCATAACTCAGTATAGACAATCAATATCCACAGTTAATTACGGTTATTGGCGGCGACTGGCCGAATAAATTCGGCCCTACAAAATAACGGTGTTGTAGGGCGGAATTTATTCCGCCGGAGAGATTTGACGCCAAACTGAGCCACTACCCGGTTATTGCCTTATCCTGCTCTCCAGTTCAGTCTTGTCTTCCGGCGTATTCAGGTTGAGGAACGCCTCCGGTGCTGCAGAGAAATCAACCCGTGCCAGCCGGTGCTGTGCATACCAGGTATCGATCTTGCGCCCACCCTCGTTGAGGTAGTCCAGCAGGCCGGGGAGTAACTTGCAGTCCAGCAGGGCAAATACCGGTTGCATGCGCACGCCATCATGGGCCACGCTGAGTTCCGCTTGTTCAGTCTGCAGGCCATGGTAAAGCATGGCGGCCAGCTGTGCCGGCACCAGCGGCGAGTCGCAGGGTAGCGTCAGCAAATACGGCTTGCCGGTTGCCTGCATGCCGGTGGCCATGCCGACCAGCGGCCCGAAATAATCACCCATGATGTCTTCAATAACCGGGTAGCCGAATGCACGGTAGCGATCGAGGTTGCGGTTTGCGTTGACCAGGATCTCACCGACCTGCAGCCGCAGTGCACTTATTATATAGTCAAGCAAGGGCCTGCCCTTCAGTTCAATCAGGCCCTTGTCCTCGCCGCCCATACGGCGCGCCCGGCCGCCGGCGAGAATGACCGCGCTGATGTCGTCAACCGGTATGCGGGTATCTGCCGGCATGGTATTCAGGGCTTTATGTGTTTGCCAGTGTTCATTAAGATGGGGGTCAGCTAACTAGCACTAGCAGGAGGTGCATTGTGAACGAAGACGTCGTCAACATGGAAATACGCAAATTCCTGAAGAAGGTGGGTATTACCTCGCAACGCGAGATCGAGAAGGCCTTGCAGGCAGCGGATGCGGCCGGCAAGCTGGATGGCGGGCCATTCAAGGCCACCATGACACTGGAAATCGCCGGGCTCGGATTGACGCATACCATCGACGGCGACATCGCGTTCGAATAGATCCATCAACGCAGCGACTTCGACGCGCGCTTTTCAGGCGGCGCGTCAAAGAGGATGTTATCCGCGCCGTGGTAGACCAGAAAGTGCCGCCCCCTGGCGCGGGCAATCATGGTCACACCCAGTTCCTGTGCCAGTTCCAGGCCCATGTGGGTGACACCGGAGCGCGACAATAACACCGCAATGCCCATGTGGGCGGTCTTCATGACGATCTCCGAGGTCAGCCGGCCGGTGGTGTAGAAGATCTTGTGATCGCCGTCGATATCATTCAGCCACATGTAGCCGGAAATTGCATCGGCCGCGTTATGCCGGCCCACATCCTCGGTATAGAGAATAATCTCCGTGCCCTCGCACAGGCCGCAGCCATGTACCGCACCGGCGCGCCGGTAGATAGCGTTGCAGCCGGATACGTTCTCCAGCAGCTGGTAAATGGTTGACTGCCGCACTGTTATCTCCGGCAATTGCACCGTGTACAGCGAGTCCAGTGTGCAACTGAACACCGTTCCCTGGCCGCAGCCGGTGGTGACGGTGCGCTTCTTCAGCTTTTCGTCCCAGCCCTCGACGCCGTCAAAGGTGGTGACATGGACGGCCTCGGTGTGGTGGTCAACGATGACCGACTTGACCTGTTCCAGCCGCTCGATGAAGCGCTGGTTGCGCAGGTATCCCAGTGCCAGCGCCTCGGGATGCGCCCCGATGGTCATGAGGGTGACGATCTCGCGCTCGTCCACGTACAGGGTCAGGGGCGACTCACCCGGTATTTCGACATCGCGGCGGTCGTTGAATTCATCAACCGCCTGCACCGGGTGGGTCGGCGACAACCCGGCATGGGTGATCTCGGGCCGGTACTTGTCCTGGGTGCGTGGCATGGTAATCGTGTTAGCAAACCGTGGTGGGGTGTGGTTATTTGAGCCGCCGGATTCATACCTATACTATGGGTTAATGGCAACGGATAGCAATCCGCGCAAACCTGCGGCTAATCATAGTGTTCAGGCGGCATGACTGATTCCCTGACAACACCGGTGCCCGACGCGTTTTCCGTGTCTGTCATGGTCGAGTTTGTCGAGACGCCGGGCAATCGCTGGGAAGAT
Organism: Gammaproteobacteria bacterium; assembly: GCA_030599705.1. Taxonomy (GTDB): domain Bacteria; phylum Pseudomonadota; class Gammaproteobacteria; order UBA9214; family UBA9214; genus SZUA-186. The sequence goes on along the minus strand of JAUVNM010000082.1, from coordinate 4,138 downwards.
GGCCGCTGGCATGTTGCGGGGGTGGTTGCCGGCAGCCTGGGCCATGATGGAGGCACGATGCAGGACAGGGAATTACACGCGGCTACCAAAGACCAGCAGTTCCTGCATACCGGCCTGAACCTGCGCCTGTACAAGGATGATGCGGAAAGCTATTACTACAATCTTGTCAGCGACAACCCGAGTGTATTCGTGATCTGCAACCAGGAGGCCGGCGAGCCGCTGCGGCCTTTCATTGCGACATTGAGTTACGGCGAGGCCACCTCGTACATGGAAACCGACGAGATCGTCGAGACGGTCGCCATGCCACCCGAGTTATACCGCTGGGCCGAGCGCTTTGTGCTGGAGCATTATGTCCCGGAAAAGCGCAGGAAACGCAAGCGTAATAACTGGAAGGAGGATGCCCATGGGCCGCGAAAATAAAACCGGCGAACCGGCAGCGGACAGCCAGGAAGATCTTCTGGCACGCTGGTCGCGCCGCAAGCTGGATGCACGGCGTGCTGACCCGGACGCACCCGGGAACGAGCCGGCTGTGGTAGCAGTGCCCGCGCCGCCGGCGGTTGAGCCGGAACGGGAGTTGACAGACGCCGACATGCCGCCCATCGAGACGCTTGGTGAGAACAGTGATTTTTCCCCGTTCCTGTCGCCCGGTGTCAGTGATGATTTGCGACAACAGGCATTGCGCAAGCTGTTCAGCCAGGCGGACTTCAATATCACGGATGGCCTGAATGACTACGACGAGGACTTCACGCAGTTTGCCGGCCTCGGCAAGGTGATTACCCATGAAATGAAGCGCCTGTTGCAGCGCGAGCTCGAAAAAGAAAGAACCCGGTCGACGGCAGCCACGGAGGATGCGACTGATAACAGCAATACTGAGGAGACGCTACCGGAAGAAGATCCTGAAGACACAGCGTTGTAGGTTGGGCTGAGGAACGAAGCCCAACATTTCAGATTGAATGAATGCATTATGTTGGGCTTCCTGCGTCAGCCCAACCTGCGCATGGACTTTGCGACACCTTCTCCCGGCGCACCTGAAATAACGTGTATAAAGGAGAGGATGTTAACGGGACAACTCTGATGCCTGATACCGAATTAACTGCTGTGACTGACCTTCCGGCCACAACCCGGAATGGCGCGGCACGCGCCGCCGCGCTGTCCGCGGCCAGTGATACCGGCTGTGAGCCGGCCGGTATCGTTGCCTATCAATCCGCCGGCCGGCTGCTGGTGGTCGGCACGGATGATGCGATCGGGCAAATCACCGCGGCGCTGGGCGGCCATGCCAATATCAGCACAACCGGGCGGGTTACCGGCAATGGCAGTGAGACGCCACGGCTGACCGGCTACCTTGGCCACTTCGAACTGCATGCAGGCACTGCCGGGCCGCAGCTATTTGACCTGGTACTGGACCTCGGCAGTCCACCGCTGTTGCAGTCCGAATTGCTGCCGCCCGGATATTTTGCGCCGGGTGCTGACAGGGATGCCCTGCAGGCCGCACTCGACGAGATTCCCGGTCTGACCGGCGAATTCGAGAAACCCCAGTATTATTACTATGACGCCAGTATCTGTGCGCATGGCAGGAGCGGCATCACGGCCTGCACGCGCTGCCTGGAGACCTGCCCGACGGATGCCATTCGTTCGCTGGGTGAGCGCATCGAGGTCAACCCGAACCTGTGCCAGGGCGCCGGCAGTTGCGCCACGGCCTGCCCGACCGGTGCAATCAGCTATGGCTATCCGCGGCTTGCGGATACCCTGCAGCGGATGCGCGTGCTGCTGCAGGCCTATCATGCGGCCGGTGGCACCGACGCGGTGGTGCTGTTCCATGATGCCGCGGCCGGCCGCGCAGCGGTCATGGCCATGGCGGCACAGTTACCGGAACGCGTCATCCCGGTAGCGGTGGAGGAGTCTGGCAGTGTCGGCATGGATACGTGGCTGGCCACACTGGCCTACGGTGCGGCGGCGATTGCGCTGCTGGCAACACCGGGTATGCCGGCCAGTGTGCTACGCGAAGTGACACACCAGCGGAACGTTGCCAGTGACATCCTGACCGGTATGGGCTATCCGGCGGCCACAGTGAGGCTGTGCCAGGCCGGTGATGCGGACCTGGTCGACCGGCTGGCGACACTGCCGGCCGCGGACGGGCGCGCGCCGGCCACGTTCGCCGCGCTGGATGAAAAACGCACCGTGATCCGACTGGCGCTTGAACACCTGTATGCACAGGCCAAAGCACCCCGGCCGCTGGTGAACTTGCCCGCCGGTGCGCCGTTTGGCGAGGTTCAGGTGGACAGTAAGCGTTGCACGCTGTGCATGGCCTGTGTCTCGCAATGTCCGGCAGCGGCACTGGAGGCCGGCAATGAAAGCCCGCAGCTGGTCTTTATCGAGGCCAATTGCGTGCAGTGCGGCCTGTGTTGCCGGACCTGTCCCGAGGATGCCATTGCCGCGTCACCGCGCTACCTCTACGATTCACAACAGCGTAATACACGCCGGGTTCTTTGCGAAGAGGAACCGTTTTTGTGTATCCGTTGCGGCAAGCCATTCGCGACCCGCCAGGTGATCGAAAAGATTACCGGCAAGATGCAGCACCATCCGATGTTCCAGGGGGCGGCACTGGAGCGGCTGAAGATGTGTGAAGACTGCCGGGTCAAGGCCCTGTTTGCCGCCGAAGGCATGGACGACACGCCGGCGTCACCGGGAGGCTTGTCGTGAGCGAGGAGGAGGGTCCGAATCTCGAACCGGGCGAACAGGCGCGCGCCGATAGTTACCGCCTGCTGGGCGCGCTGCTGGTGGCGCCGCCCGATGCCGCGATGCTTGACCGGTTGCGTGCCATTCGCCCGGCAGCGGACGCCGATGACGCGGTTATGACGGCCGCCTGGCAGGAACTGCAGGTCGCGGCCACGGGTGCGGACCCGGATCGGCTGAAGGATGAATATTTCAAATTATTCATAGGCTTGGGTAGAGGTGAGCTGGTGCCGTATGCCTCCTTCTATATCCATGGTCTTCTTATGGAAAAGGTGTTAGCCTCGCTGCGGGAAGAGCTGGCGGGGCTGGGGATCGAGCGCCAGGCGGGCGTTGCCGAGCCGGAAGACCATGCCGCCGCGGTGTGCGAGATCATGGGAATGATTATTTCCGGGCATGGACTACACTGTAAACAATCGGCCTTCTTTGAAGACTATGTAGATTCGTGGCTGGGGAATTTTTTTACAGACCTTGGGGCGGCCGAGGCCGCGGGCTTCTACCGGGCCGTGGCGCAATTGGGACAGCAGTTTCTGGCAGTGGAGCAGCGCTATTTTTCCCTGCCTGAATGAGTCGGATTAACACCAGGAACCGTTGGAGGAGACCATGAAACAGCACCAGGCAGGGCCTGTGACCGACCGCCGCCGTTTTCTCAAGGGGGTCGCTGCTGCAGGCGGGGCAACCGCACTGACAAGCTTGTTTGCGGCGCGACTGATGGCCGACGACACCCGTGGCACAGCCGCCCGGAAAAGTGAGGTCATGGAATCCCGCGGCTACCATGAAACCGGGCACATCAGGGACTACTACCGGACACTCAGAACGTGATCCGGTTTTTTTTGGCCTGTCGGTATCGATCGGGCAGATTGAATAGCGGGGAACCGGGGCATCGCTGAAATTCAGGAGGCGGGACTATGAAGCTGGTCAAGAAGAATCAAGCGACGGACCATTCACTGGCGCATGCCGCATTCACAGCGGCGACCATGGACCGCCGTACCTTTCTCAAACGTTCCGGTATTACGGCCGGCGGTATTGCCGCTGCCGGTTCCCTGTCGATGTCGATGATGAAAAAGGCATCGGCTGCCACTGAAGCGGTGGAACCCGGCGGCAAGGCCGATCAGGTGCGCACCATCTGTACCCATTGTTCGGTGGGTTGCGGTATCTACGCCGAGGTGGAGAACGGGGTCTGGACCGGCCAGGAGCCGGCCTTCGATCACCCGTTCAATCGCGGTGCACACTGTGCCAAGGGCGCCTCGGTACGCGAACACGGTCACGGCGAACGCCGCCTGAAATACCCGACCAAGCTGGTGCACGGTAAATGGACAAAGGTCTCCTGGGAACAGGCCATCAACGAGATCGGCGACCAGATGCTGGCCATTCGCGAGCAGTCCGGCCCGGATTCCGTCTACTGGCT
>JAUVNM010000036.1 GCA_030599705.1 Gammaproteobacteria bacterium | reverse complement strand
CTGGAAGTACCAGGTGCCGTCGATCGTGTCGCCGTAGAGTACCGCGCCCTTGATGCGGTCGTCCCTGATCACGATCTTCTTGTAGGTGCCGGCGGCCTGGTCCTGCAGGCTGATGACTTCATCAGCCTCGGATTCGTTAAATTCCCCGGCCGAGAACAGGTCGATGCCGGTGACCTTGAGCTTGGTGGAAGTGACCGAACCGCTGTAGTAGGCATAACCCAGTCCGGCCAGCTGGTTGGCGGCCACCTTGCCCTGTTCGAACAGCGGGGCGACCAGGCCGTAGGCGATGCCGCGGTGCTGCACGCATTCACCGACCGCGTAGATGGAAGGGTCGAAGGTCTGCATGACATCGTTGACCACGATGCCACGCTCGCAGTGCAGGCCGGCACTCTTCGCCAGTTCGGTATTGGGTACGATGCCGACACCCATGACTACCAGGTCGGCCTCGATTTCGCTGCCATCCTTGAAACGCACGCCCTGGACGCGGCCGTTGCCAATGATCTCCTCGGTGGCGGCTTCCATAAGAAAGTTCATGCCACGCTCTTCCAGGGAGGCCTTCAGTAATGCCGAGGCCGGTTTGTCGAGCTGGCGTTCCATCAGGGAATCCAGCAGGTGCACGACTGTGACCTCCATGCCCTGTTTCATCAGGCCGTTGGCGACCTCCAGTCCCAGCAGACCGCCGCCGATGACCACGGCCTTTTTGTAATCACGTGCGCTGGCCAGCATGGTATCGACGTCATGGATATCACGGAAGGCGATAACGCCGTCCTTGTCCTTGCCCGGCACCGGGATCATGAACGGGTTGGAGCCGGTGGCCAGCAACAGGCGGTCGTATTCGGAAATAGTGCCATCCGTGGCCACGACCTGGCGCTTGACCCGGTCGATCTCCTTGATCGCTTTCCCCTTGTGCAGGGTAATGCCGTTGTCGATATACCATTGCTCGTCGTTGAGCATGATGTCATCGACGGTCTTCTCGCCGGCGAGCACCGGCGACAGCATAATACGGTTGTAGTTGCCGTAGGGTTCGGCGCCGAACACCGTGATGTCATACAACTCCGGTGCGAGCTTCAGCAGTTCTTCCAGCGTGCGCACCCCGGCCATGCCATTGCCGACCAGTACCAGTTTTTCTTTCATGGGGTCTCCATGGATTGCTTGTCAAAATACTTGTTACTTACCAGAGCAAGGGCTGTGCCAAATGCCGGAATACAGATCTGGGTAGTTGTATCTATTTGATATTACTAAATAATTATTATAATTTTTACCCTAAGCCGTGCGCCGGCAGCAGGGTGAGGCGCACCTGTGTGGTGCATATTAATAAATTAGTGCACTCTAATAAGGCAGGCGGGTACACCGGCAGGGCAGCAACGCGAACCTGGCCGGGAACGCAGTCCGGCGAGATGATTTTCATTAAGTCTATGTGATTACTGCTTTATCAGGCGGAGCACGGCGTACTCCGCAGCGCTGGCCGAGTGGCAACCGGCACATGGCACGCTCCTTGCTATTTCGTGTTCAGGGATTTCTTTTTGTTCATGGACTACAAGGAGCAACCAATGCCGGAGCCCAGACTGAGCCTGGTATCGTTTTCGGGAAAGACGCGCATCCTGCACCTGACGTGGTTCGCTTTTTTCCTGAGCTTTCTGGTCTGGTTCAATCATGCACCGTTGCTGGCCGTGCTGCGCGACACGTTTGCATTGACCGATCAGCAGATTAAAACCCTGTTGATCCTGAATGTCGCGTTGACCATACCGGCGCGCATTATCGTTGGCATGCTGGTGGATGCCATCGGGCCCAGGCGAATGTTTTCAGCCTTGCTGTTTGTCTCGGCATTCCTGTGTTTCGGTTTTGCACTGGCGGAAACCTGGGAGCGTCTGGCCCTGATGCGTTTCCTGCTGGGTTTCTCCGGTGCGGGTTTCGTTATCGGCATCCGGCTTATCAGTGAATGGTTTCCAGCACGGCAGCTCGGTGTGGCCGAAGGTATCTATGGCGGCTGGGGTAATTTCGGCTCGGCCGCCGCTGCCATAACCCTGCCGACACTGGCGCTGCTGTTCGGTGGTGAAGACGGCTGGCGTTATGCGGTGGGTACAACAGGCCTGCTGGCCCTGGCATATTCTGTCGTATTCTTTTACTCGGTCAGTGATACCCCCAGGGGATCTACCTACTTCAAGCCGAAAAAAAACGGGGCCATGGAAGTGACCAGCAAGGGGGATTTCTTTCTCTACCAGCTGATGAATATTCCTATGTATGCGGCACTTGGTGTGCTGGCATGGAAGCTGGGTCCGGCAAATACCGCCATGTTATCCGCGGGTTTTGTGGATACAGTGTATGTCGTGCTGGCTGTGCTGTATCTGATTCAGGCAGTGCGTATATTCCAGATCAACAAGCAGGTATTCAAATCAGAAATACCCGAGATCGACCGGTATTCATTCAGGCAGGTGGCGGTGCTGGATCTGGCCTACATGGTAACGTTTGGATCCGAGCTGGCCGTGGTCTCCATGTTGCCACTGTTCTTCATGGATACATTTGATCTTTCCATCGTCACTGCCGGCCTGCTGGGTTCCTTCTTCGGGACCATGTGTATACTTGCGCGGCCGGGCGGTGGCCTGCTCAGTGACCGGTTGGGCCGCAAGACCACGCTGGTTGTTGTGCTGGCAGGGCTGGTACTGGGATATTTCCTGATGAGCCTGATTGATGCCAGTTGGCCGGTCACGCTGGCGGTACTGGCAACCGTTATCTGTGCGCTCTTCGTGCATTTCGGGACCGGCGCCGTGTTTGCCGTTGTCCCGCTGGTCAAGCGGCGTTTGACCGGACAGATTGCCGGAATGGCGGGAGCCTACGGAAATGTCGGCGGTGTAATGTTCCTGACCGTTTTATCGTTTGTGTCACCCGAGGTTTTCTTCCTGGTTATTGCCGGTTCCGCACTGTTTACCCTCCTGGTCGTTGCTTTCTTCCTCAGGGAACCGGAAGGCCACATGGCGGAGGTGTTGCCGGATGGTACCGTGCAGATGATCGAGGTGACCTAGGGAAATTTCGCGAATATCCGGCTTACAGGTAGGACCCGCGCCTCGCGGGGAATTCCCGGCGGGGCGCCGGTCCTACCCCGTAAACCTGGGAAAAATACGCCCTGATCCCGATACAATACCAGCATGTCCGCCATCCTGAAAATTGCCTCCGGGCAACACAGCAACGCCGGTATCAAGGAGTCCAATGATGACGCCTGCGGGATCCGGGTTCCCGACGTCGCACTGCTGAACACCAAGGGCATCGCGGCCGTCATTGCCGACGGCATGAGCGGCAGCGAGGCCGGCAAGGAAGCGGCGGAGGCCTGTGTTGCCGGTTTTCTCGCCGACTATTTCACGACTCCCGAGTCCTGGAGTACCGAGACCTCCGGTGAAAAGGTACTCACGGCCCTGAACCGCTGGTTGTACGGGCAGGGTCACCGTGAGTACGAATCCGCCCAGGCCATGGTGACCACGCTGAGTGTGCTGGTGATCAAGTCCGCCACGGCCCACCTGTTCCATGTCGGCGATACCCGTATCTACCGCATGCGCAATGGCCGGCTGGAATGCCTGACGCGTGACCATCGTATACATATTTCCGAGGAAAAGAACTATCTCAGCCGGGCCATGGGCATCGAATTGCACATGGAGATCGATTACCGGTCGTTGCCGGTGGAGCAGGGCGATATCTACCTGCTGACGACAGACGGTGTGCATGACTACGTCGATGACAATGAGCTGGCGGAATACCTCTATGGCATGAGTGCTGATTGCGATGGTGTTGCAGGAAATATCGTCGAGCGGGCACTGGCAAACGCCAGTCTCGACAATGTGACCTGCCAGGTATTCAGGGTCGAGGAACTGCCGCACCAGAATGCGCACGAATTCTACCAGCAATTCTCCGAACTGCCGTTCCCGCCGCCACTGGAACCGGGCATGGTGCTGGACGGTTACAAGATCGTGCGCGAGCTGCATGCCAGCAAGCGCACCCAGGTCTACCTGGCCGTGGATACCCAAACCGACCACAAGGTCATTCTCAAGACGCCGTCCGTCAATTACGAAGATGACCCGGCGTACATCGACCGCTTCCTGCACGAGGAATGGGCCGGCCGGCGCATCAACAACCAGCATGTGCTGAAAGTTCTGGAACCGCACGGGCGGCGCCAGTGCCTCTACTATATAACGGAATACATCGACGGCTGGACCTTGCGGCAATGGATGCATGACAACCCGTTACCTGCATTTGAGGATGTGCGCGAGATAGCCCGCCAGATTGCGGCCGGTCTGCGTGCGCTGCATCGCCAGGAAATGCTGCACCAGGACCTGAAGCCGGAGAACATTATGATCGACCGCTACGGTACGGTGAAGCTCATCGATTTTGGTTCCACCAAGATTGCCGGCATCGAGGAAATCACCACGCCGCTGGCCGACCAGGGTCCGCTGGGCACCCGCAGTTATGCGGCACCTGAATATCTGCAGGGCTATGCCGGCAGTAATGTATCTGATAATTATTCACTCGGGGTCATCGTCTATGAAATGCTGACCGGGCAGTTGCCCTACGGCAGGAAAGAGTTGACGTTGAGAAAACTGCGGCGTGCAAATTACATCCCGGCCATACGCCATAACCCCGATGTGCCCGGATGGATGGACAAGGCGCTACAGAAAGCCGTTGCCATCCCGCGCGCCCGGCGCTATGCGCTGCTCTCGGAATTTGTGCATGACCTGTCGCACCCCAATCCCGCTTTTACCCGCGAACATACCGAGCCTCTGATGGAGCGTAATCCGCTGCTGATCTGGAAGGGAATCGCCCTGCTGCTGTTCCTGCTGAACCTGTGGCTGTTCTACCGGCTGGCGGCCTGATGCGCTGCAGTCATGGTAGCCGGCGCCGGGCAGGGTTATGGGGTTCTTTTGACATAAACAATAGTATTATATTAAAATATGTTTAATTACTTTTTATAACGTTCTTGTCCGGTTGGGGGATACAGTCATGTCAGGGTCAGATACAGCCGAACTACCGATACTCGACGGACCGGATATGGTCCGGAGCAAGATCCTGATTGCTGCCCGCCAGGATGTTGCGGTCAACGGAATCGTCAGTATTCTGGAGTCCAGCGATAATTCCTGCCGGGTGTCGTGCGTGGAACCGGGCGGGTCCTGCATGCAAACGCTGTCAACCACTGCCCCAGACATCCTGTTAATCCATTCCAGTGTGGTGCCGGAGCCGGTCGGCGAGTTTATCCGGGGCATCCTCGGCAAGTTTCCTGATGTGCGTATCCTGCTGTTCGGCAGCGGGATGAGTGACGACAGCCTGTTCGTGGCAGTGAGCGCCGGTATTTACGGATATATCAATGAGCGTATGCACGGGGAGCATCTGACGCACGCCGTCCGCTGTGTGGAACGGGGTGAATACTGGGTGGAACGTCATATCATGGAGCGGTTCTTTTCGACCGGCTGCATCAATACCTCGATCAGGGACAGCGTTCAGAAACTCGGGCAGCGGCTGTCTCGCCGTGAAGCCCAGGTGCTGGTGCTGATCATGCAGGGCCTGCTGACCCGGGACATCGCCGGGCAACTGTGCCTGTCCAGCCAGGGGGTGAAGGCACATATTACCAACCTGTTTCGCAAGTTCGATGTCAAGAATCGTGCCCAGCTGATTCTATCGGTATTCGAGGAAGTCAGTCCGGTCGGCAGTATTTCCGGGATGCTGCGCGCAGGTCTTAAACAGTAGGAGCCAGCTTGCTGGCGAACACGGTCTTCCCGGATACCGGATTCGCCAGCATGCCCCAGGGCAGCCTCTCGGCGCAAGCGCCTCACCTTCAGCTGGCTCCTACAAGTCCACGGACTTATATCCAGGCCAGATTCTCCCATTACTCTAGAAATAGCGTGTCAGCTCGAGCCGCACGCGGTCATCATTCTCGAAACTGGACAGGGTGGTGCCTTCATCAACAAAGAATACACCACGTACTTCCATTGACAGCTTCCAGCTGTCGGTGAGACGCCGGCTGGCTTCGACATTGTAGCTGACTCCATCGCCCTGGATATCAATGATGGAGCTGGCCAGCAATTCGGTGCTTTGCGTATCGTTGAAGGTGAAGCGCAGCCCGAGTACCACGTCGTTATCGAAGACGCTGGCCGAAAAGGGTTCATTGAGCTTGACGGTCGAGGTGTCGAATTCATCATCACGACCGTCATACAGGTATTCAGAAATGACGCCGACATCGACTGCCGTATCGTGCACGCCGACGAAGGTGTATTCAAAACCGCCGGCGGCCGCCGTGAAGCGGTCTTCCTGCCCGCTGCGAGTATAGGCTTCCAGTTTCCACAACCAGCTGCCCAGGGTGGCCTGGACATCGATACTGGTCTGGTGGATCTGTTCATAGAGCTGGTTGCTGCTCTTCGGCAGCAGCGTCACCGGGTTGATATTTTCTGGAAGAAAGACAAACCGCGGTTCACGTGAGGTGCCCACAAAGTGGGCGATGCCCACGTCCCAGTCGCCGAAGCTGTGCGACCAGCGCACGGCGAGGTCGACATGATTCTCCTCGTGGGAGTTTTCATATATGACATTGTTGTTGTCAACCGGGATCCCGAAACGCGGCCTTCCCTCTTTGTCACTGAAGGTGCGTTCCCTGAAGTATGGCAACACGAACAGGTCCACTACTCCCCAGTCCCGGATCAATGCCAGGTTGACCATTGGTTGCCCCAGCTTGTCCTCGCCGTCGATATTCTCGACGAAGTCCGTCTGGTTGATGATATCGACCAGGTGCACCGCCTCGGTCACGCCCCAGAATACCTTGCTGATCCCGGCGTTCAGCTCCCAGTCGCGTGCGGCGTGGATCCAGGACAGTTCGCGAATGTCGCCGTGGGTGCGCTTGTTGTCGTGCTGGTCGATGCGGTAGAAGGGCTTGAAAGTGAAGATATCATTGCCGCGGTTTCTTTCATGGATCAGCTCGGGTTCGGCAGCCAGTGACAGGTAACTGTCATGCTGGTTCGGGAATTTTTCATCTCTCCAGAACCCCAGCCATTCTGCCGTGACATTGCCGCGCAGGTCTGTGTAACTCTCCTGTGCAATTGCGGGTCCGCAGGCCAGCAGTCCTGCGAGCAGCAGGGAAGGATGTAAACGGATGCCGAATATCATGTAAGGGTCAGCCGGTTTCCCTGCAGCAACTGTCAGAATCGTTTTCCCGGTATTTATGCAAGACGAAATAGTATCAGTGCCCTGTCACAGGCCGGTAGGTTTTTTGGCCGTTCCCCTGATTGAGCGGGTAAATCAACCATTTTTGAATTGTAGGGTCGAATTCATTCAACCAGTCATGATTGGCCGAATGAATTCGGCCCTACTTGATCAGGGGAAGAGCAGGTATTTCTGGATAGAGTACTAGGCCCGGCGCTTCAGGAGGTCGGCAATCATTTCCTCGAATTCAGCGGCCGGCATGGGATGGGCAATGAAGTAACCCTGCACCATGTCACAGTGCATCCTGCGCAACAACTGCATGTTTTCTGTTGTCTCCACGCCCTCGGCAATGACCATCATGTTGAGACTGTGGCCCATGGCGATGATCGCAGACACAATAGACATGCCTCTGTTATCGGGTTTCATGTTCATAATAAAGCTCTTGTCGATCTTGAGCTTGTCGATGGGCAGCTTCGTTAGATAACTGAGTGAGGAATACCCGGTACCGAAGTCGTCCAGCGAAATTTGCAGTCCGATCTTCTTGAATGCAATCAGCGTCCTGGTTGCCAGCTCCGGATCCTGCAGAATGCTGGTTTCGGTCAGTTCCAGCTCCAGGTATTTCGGGTCCAGCCCGGTTTTGCTGAGGCTTTCCTTAATGACGGATTCCAGGTCCGGCCCGTTGAAATGCACGGCGGAGATGTTAATCGACATCGTGATGGATGCATGGAATTTGTCATGCCACTCGCGTGCCTTTCGGCAGGCCTCGTGAATTACCCATTCGCTGATCGGGATAATGAGCCCGTATTCCTCGGCGATCGGGATAAACACTTCCGGTGATATCTGACCGAGCTGGTCATCGTGCCAGCGTAACAGTGATTCGACCCCGGAGATAAGACCCGTGGAAAGATTCATCTGCGGCTGGAAATACAGTTCGAGTTCGTTGTTTTCAACAGCACGCCGCAGCCGGTTTTCTACCAGTAGCTTGCGTACCGCATTATCGTTCATGTCACTGGAATAGTACTGGTAGTTATTGCGCCCCAGTTTTTTTGCGGAATACATGGCGATGTCAGCATTCTTCAGCAGCTCATTACTGTCAACACCGTCACCCGGGAGCAGTGCGATGCCAATACTGGTGCTGACATGGAGTTCCTGCTGGTCGATGCTGAATGGCTCCTTCAGCGATTCGATTATACGGCTGGCAACTTTCTGTGAGTCACCGGACCCCTTGGTGTTCGGCAGCAGGATGATGAATTCATCACCGGCGAGCCGGGCCAGGAGTTCACCGGCATCTTCGTTGGCAGGATGGGCAATTACGTCGCTCATGCGCAGACAGCTGGACAGGCGGTCAGCAAAGGCCTTGAGCAGCTTGTCGCCGGCATGGTGGCCCATGGTGTCATTGATGCGCTTGAAGTTATCCAGGTCGAGGAACAGGATTGACAGCTCACGCCCATGGCGTAGTGCTTCTGCCGCAGCCCGGGTCAGGTAGTCCTTGAACATCTTGCGATTCGGCAGTCCGGTGAGGCTGTCATGGTAGGCCACGTAGTGCACCTGTTCGTGGTAGTTATTCAGGCTTTTTCCCATTTCCCTGAAGGTAGTTGCGAGATCACCGATTTCGTCATTCGAGTCGACATCGATCGTCACCAGCATCTGGCCACGGCCTATCTCGCTGGCGGCATGGCTGAGTTGCTGGATGGGCCGGATCAGCAGCATTTTAAGGATGCTGAAGATGAACGTCGAGATCAGCAGGATGGCGATAAATGTGAACAGGGCGACCGACCATCCCAGACTGCTGTGCTTGGCAATCAGTTCATGCTCCGGGTAAAACGCAACCGCGTACAGCCAGTCGTGCAGTTTTGTTGCCTGATACTTGACGTCCTGGTCCGCGTAGCTACCTGCAATCGTGGTGCCGGGAGCAGCTTTCAGCTTGTCAAACAGCCCTGCGGGGAGCTGTTTTCCGACATCTCCCGTCGAACGGTGGAACAGGATGGTGCCGGTGGCATCGGTAAAGAATATCTGCCCATATTCGCCGATCTTTTCACTTAGCGTCAGCTTTTTCAGGAAGCCCAGGTCAACTGTCAGCATCAGGTAACCGTGGAGCCTGCTGTTCACTCCCTGATTGCCATCTTCACTACCGAGTAATGGTTTGCTAACCAGTAGCGCTGGCTGGTTATTGTCCGGGTTCCTGAAAAACGTGGTGTAGGTTATACCTTGATGGCCCTGCATAGCCATGAAATACGGACTGTCTGATTCATCTATATATTTGTTCTCGGTATCCCCGAGTGCGGAGCGCAGTACCTCCTTGCCCCTGGGTGAGACAAGGCGTATCTCATAGTATTCCGGGTACGCCATCTGGTAGTTGAACAGGCTGTCGAGTATCAACGGCGTGAGTTCGACCCTGGGTTCCGAAATCGAGTCACCATGGACAAAGCGTTCAATCAGTCTGCTGTTCGCAAACAGGCTGGCATTGGCACGCGCGGTGCGCAGCTGGGTATCGGTCCGGGACTGGACCTGGTCCAGTACATTGGTCATCTGCTGTTGGGACTGTTTGTGCGCGTCTTTCATCATCCCTGAATAGGTGGCCCAACCCAGTGCCAGTATCGGCAGGACGATCAGGGGGATCAGCATTAACAGAATCTTGGTTTGCAGGCGCAAGCGTTATTCCCTTTTATTGGCTGAACTACTGTGTGGACCGGTCGTGGTCTCATAAAGTATCCAACAGACAAACGGCTGAATGAGGAATAACTTTAAGCCTCGTCAGGATAATT
>JAUVNM010000324.1 GCA_030599705.1 Gammaproteobacteria bacterium | reverse complement strand
CTTTCCAGAGCCGCAGCATTGCGACTGTATCGACACGAAAACCGGTGATGGGCGTGTCATAGGCCATTCCCTTGACAATCCGCTCCGGTATCCAGCGGATACGCCGACGACCATCATCGTCCGTATATTGTTCCGTATGACCACCCAGCTTGACCTCAAAGGTAGTCTCCGGCCGGGCAATCTCCCAGGGATTCCCCAGTTGCAGCCAGTGGTCGGTCCTTTCAATCTGCCAGCCGTCCTGCAACTGCTGATCGAAGATACCGAACTCGTAACGAATACCGTAACCGATAGCCGGGATCTCGCGGGTGGCCAGCGAGTCCATGTAACAGGCCGCCAGTCGTCCCAGGCCACCATTGCCAAGTCCCGGTTCTTCCTCCTGCTCAAACAGCTCATGAACATCGATGTCGAGTTCTTGCATGGCCTCCTCGACGGCATCGCAAATACCAAGGTTCAGCATATTATTGGCGAGATGCGGTCCGGGCAGGAACTCCGCCGACAGGTAACTGACCACGCGCACGTCACCGGTGAAATATGTCTCGATGGATTTCATCCAGCGTTCCAGCATGCGGTCACGCACCGTATAGGCCAGTGCCAGGTAACGGTCATTCAGTGTTGCTGTCCGGCAGTTTTTTGCCTGCACATAAAACAGGTTGTTCAGGAATGCCTGGCGGATCTCCTCGACCTCGAATCCGGTACGAATGCTCATATGGTTTCTCCTGCCACAGCTGCCTTTTTACACGCCGCCGCTGTGTACCAGTTGATAGTAGGTCTTTTCCAGCTCGCGCTTGTGTTCGGTTTCTTCGTTGGCGAGATACTCGAACAGATCACGGGCCGGGCCGGGTGCGGTTGATGCGGCCAGCTCCCGATATTGTTTCATGGCTGCATCCTCGCGCCCCATGGCATACTGCAGCACCGACTGATCATCCGGGTTGTCACCCAGGTCCGGCAACTGAATGTAATCGGAAAAACGACGGTCTTCAACCGGCGTCTGGACCAGGTCGTGTATCTGCGTCTCGATATCCGGATTGTTCGCCAGCTTGCTGAACAGGTCGAAATGCTGCTGCTCCTCCTGCGCCAGCTCTTCCACCAGGTAGCGCAGGTTCTTGCTGACCTTCGGAACCAGGTCAGCATAAAAATCACGCGCGGCCTTTTCAAAAGACGTTGCTACCTCGAGTATTTCCTGCAGTGTCTTTTTGGAACGTATGCGCTCATAGGCCCCGCTGCGTCCTTCACGATCATCACTCATGCAAGATACTCCTCGATACTGGCAGCAACACGGTGCCCGTCGGCAACCGCGTGTATCACGTCCGGACCGTTCACCATGTCACCGGCCGACCACAGCCAGGACTCTGACGTCCGGCCATTTTCATCTGCCTGCAGGCGCCCGCGGTTCCATTCCAGTCGCTCGGTCAACTGATCACCAAACAGCGACACATCCGTCATCTGCCCGATGGCCTCAATCACCATGTCGGCGCTATGAAACTGTGTATCTCTATCGTCATATTGCGGTGCAAAACGTCCCTGCTCGTCAAAAATGGACACCACCTGCACCGTGGCAAGCCCTTCGAGATCACCATTATCATTAACCCGGCAGGTGCTCGGTCCGCGGTTGTCCAGCAAGGTGATGCCTTCCTCGCGCGATTCCCTGATCTCATCTGCATCTGCGAGAAAGTGGTCAAAATCTTCCAGAGCCGCCACCGTCATGTTCACTGCGCCATGCACCGTCTTCTGCCTGCGGGCAAGGCTGCGCGCGATATCCATGGCAACGTTACCACCGCCGATCACCACTGCACTGCGTGGAATTTCGAAGTCTTCACCCAGGGTAACCTTGCGCAACAGCGACACCGCTGAGTGGACCTGTGGATGATCACTGCCGGGAATCCGCGTGGAACGCCCCCGCTGCAGGCCGATAGCAATGACGACGGCATCGTGGTCGCGTTCGAGATCGGCCATGGTAATGTCCTTGCCGATACGGGTGTTGTAGCGGATGTTGACGCCGACCGAGGTAATGACCTCGACATCCGCATCCAGCCGGTCATAGGGCATGCGATACTCGGGAATACCATAACGTGTCATGCCACCGGACTTGTCCAGTGCCTCGAACACCGTCACCTCGTGTCCCTTCATCACCAGGTCATACGCGGCTGTGAGTCCGGCCGGACCAGCACCGATGACAGCCACCTGCTTGCCGCTGATGTAATCAACCTTGCCCTCGGCCGCAATCTCGCGGATACGCTCATCGGAGACCGCGTCCATGGCGTAGCGCTTCAGCCAGCGAATGGCCACCGGGTCGCCGCGGCGCCCGACCGAACAGGCCGCCTCGCAGCGACGGGTGCACACCCGCCCGCAAACATGGGCAAAGGGATTGGTTCGATAGATCTGGCGTACTGCCTCCTCAACATTGCCTTCCCAGATATGGCGTATGTATTCCGGTGCATGCATATTTGCCGGACAGGAATCATGGCACATGCCACACTGCACACAGCGCGATGCCTCGACGATGGCATTCTGTTCGGTAAAACCATCAACGATCTCCGCAAAGGAATCGATGCGCGTGTCAGGGTCCATCTCGTGCATGGGCTGGAGCTCAAGATCAACCAGGTCAGCGTCTTTGGTCTTGTCCCAGCCCTTGGGGAAATACTCACCGTGCATACCGTTTGGATCAGGCAGAATAAAATAGCTGTCCAGCTCATCCTCGCGGCAGATGTGTACATATTCACGTGACAGCGACAATGAGCTGGTCGGGCAGATATCGACACACAAGCCGCACCAGCAGCAACGCCCGTAATCGATCGCCGGGCGTTCATTGCGTATGCCCTTGACCGGATCTTCCACAAGACCCGGGATGCGCACCATGGTAATG
>JAUVNM010000258.1 GCA_030599705.1 Gammaproteobacteria bacterium | reverse complement strand
CATTTCCTCAAAAGACAGGCGCGGTACCTCGACGTGCATATCGATGCGATCCAGTAACGGGCCGGAGATCCGGCTGCGATAACGCTGCACCTGCTCACTGGTGCATTGACAGCGTCCGCAGGGGTCGCCCAGCCAGCCATCCGGACACGGATTCATGGCGGCGACCAGCTGGAAACGGGCCGGGAATTCCGCCTGGTACGCAGCACGCGAGATCATGATGTGTCCGGTCTCCAGTGGCTCCCGCAGGACCTCGAGAACCTTGCGACCGAATTCCGGCAGCTCATCCAGGAACAACACCCCGTTATGTGCCAGAGAGATTTCACCGGGACGCGGGTTGGAACCACCGCCGACCAGCGCGACAGCCGATGCCGTGTGATGCGGGGTTCGAAAACTGCGTTGCCGCCAGTTGTCCGGACTCACGACACGACCGCTGACCGAGATGATTGCCGCACATTCCAGGGCTTCTTCCTCAGATAGCAACGGCAGGATGCCGGGCAGCCGGCTGGCCAGCAGTGACTTGCCGGTGCCGGGCGGACCAATCATCAACAGGGAATGAGCGCCGGCCGCGGCGATCTCCAGTGCGCGGCGGGCATGGTGGTGGCCACGTACATCGGCCAGGTCGGGTAACGGGACCGCCGTGTGCGGCATGCTGGCGGTGCCGGGACAGGCAAGTTCGTGAACACCGGTGAGATGCGCGGTGATTTCCAGCAGGTGCTGCGGTGCGTGGACTTTCGCCGCCGTGGCCAGTGCGGCCTCGGCCGCGTTGGCCATCGGTACCACCACGGTGCGCCCCGCGGCACGGGATTGCAATGTCATCGGCAGGATGCCGTGTACGCCACGCAGTTCCCCGGAAAGGGCCAGTTCCCCGGCGAACTCATACTCCGCGAGCGCCGTGCCCGGGATTTGTCCGGAGGCGGCAAGGATGCCGAGGGCAATCGGCAGGTCATAACGACCGCCGTTTTTCGGCAGGTCGGCCGGTGCGAGATTGATGGTGATGCGGCGCGCCGGAAACTCGAATTGTGAATTCAGGATGGCACCGCGGACGCGGTCCTTGCTTTCCCGGACTGCTGTTGCCGGCAGGCCGACGATCGACAGGGACGGCAGCCCGTTCGATAAATGTACCTCGACGGTAACCAGCGGGGCATCCATCCCGGTCTGGGCACGTGAGTATACGCGCGCGAGTGACATGCATTCTTCCCTGAAGTGATCCGGCAGGCAGCATAACCAGCCTAGTCGGTACACGTGCGACAGTGGAGGAATTGCAACGCGGCTGTTTGTCAGCCATATCTGGAATTTCTGTAGGAGCGGGCTTGCCCGCGAACAGTTGACTGCCAGTTCGCCAGCATGCCCCAGGGCAGCCTCTCGGCGCAAGCGCCTCACCTTCAGCTGGCTCCTACAGGGAGTTATTGCTTGCTGGCGTCGGGCCGGTCCGCTTCCAGTGCGGCCAGCGTCTGTTCCAGCTGTTCGAGTTTCTCACGGGTGCGTGCCAGTACCTTGCGCTGGACATCGAATTCCTCGCGGGTGACAAGGTCGAGCTTGCCGAGCGTGGCCTGCAGCAGGCTGTGAATATTCTTTTCAAAATCCTGCTGCATTTCCCGCAGTCCGGCCGGAAGGCTGCTGCTGATCTGGCGGGCGAGGTCATCAATAAACTTGGTATCGAGCATGGTTTCACCTTAGACGATAAGCCCGGCCGGCGTCCAATGTCCGGCTGGCGTGCTGCACGCACCAATAATGTGCGATTCACTGGATAGTTGCACTAATACTGTGCGTATATCCGCAGGCCACCCCAGCAGAAATTTATTAACTATATGATTTAAATAATAATAAGTAGTTTGGCACGGACAATGCAAATTAGTAAGGGTGATTTTCCCCTAACCACAGTGACGTGGTCATTGCACACATTGATAAGCGTTACGTTTTTTTAACCAGATTTGGAGTTTATGACATGAAGATGATTACCAAGACCATGGTCGCTGCGGTACTGGCGACTGCTTCAGGGGTGGCGGCGGCACTGGAAGACATCAGCGCGAATGCGACACTGGCATCCGACTACGTCTTCCGCGGTGTTTCCCAGACCGATAACAAGGCGGCTGTTCAGGCCGGCTTAGACTGGGGCTACGACTTCCAGCCCATCAGAGCGTACATTGGTGCCTGGGGTTCGAATATCGATTCCGATTTCTTCGCCGATGATCCGGTGATGGAACTGGATGTCTACACCGGCGTGAGTGGTGAATTTCGTGACTTCGGCTATGACGTCGGCTGGCTGCGCTATTTCTACCCGACTGCCAGCATCAACAACACCACCGAGTGGCACGCCGGCGGCAGCTGGAAGTGGTTCGGCGCCACCGTGTACTACAGCAATGACTGGTTCGCTACCGACGAATCAGCGGGTCGCTTTGAAGGTACCTTCGACTATGAACTGCCCTATGAAATCGGCTTCTCGGCAGGCGTCGCCAGCAACTACGGTGACGGTAACGATGATATCTGGGACGACAGCTATGTCGACTGGTCGATTGGCGTTAGCAAGACCTGGCTGGGTGCAGACTGGGGTCTGACCTACACCGATACCGATATCGATCAGACTGACTGTGAGGCAGTGTCCGTCAGTAGCGATGATGATATCTGTGATGCCATCTTCACCCTGTCACTAAGCAAGAGCTTCTAAAGATACATGGACCGGTGACCCGCCCGCCAGGGCGGGCCTCTTCCTGGAGAAACGCGTATGAAACTGGTAACTGCAATCATTAAACCGTTCAAGCTCGATGACGTCCGTGAGGCCCTGTCGGAAATCGGTGTGCAAGGCATCACCGTGACCGAGGTCAAGGGTTTCGGACGTCAGAAAGGCCATACGGAACTTTATCGCGGCGCGGAATACGTGGTTGATTTTCTGCCCAAGGTGAAAATCGAGGCGGCTGTCGCGTCCGATATGGCTGACAAGGTCATCGAGGCCATTTCCAAAGCGGCCAATACCGGCAAGATCGGCGACGGCAAGATTTTCGTGTCCAGTCTTGAACAGACCATCCGCATTCGTACCGGCGAGACCGGTCCGGAAGCACTCTAATCCGGATAACGGAGGAATAAACTGTGGAAGCAATAACTGAACTGAGTTATGCACTGGATACCTTTTATTTTCTGGTAACCGGCGTACTCGTAATGTGGATGGCCGCGGGCTTTTCGATGCTCGAGGCCGGCATGGTGCGTGCGAAAAACACCGCCGAAATTCTGACCAAGAACATTTCCCTGTTTGCCGTGGCCTGTATCATGTACATGCTTATGGGTTACAGCATCATGTATCCGGCCGAAGCCGTGAATGCCTGGTGGCCGGGATTCGGAAGTATCCTTGGCAGTACTGACCATACGGCGGCGGAAGTGCTGGCCAGCGGCGGGGATACCTACTACTCCGGCCTGTCTGACTTCTTCTTCCAGGTTGTATTCGTGGCAACTGCCATGTCGATTGTCTCCGGTGCCATTGCGGAACGTATGAAGCTGTGGGCGTTCCTGTTTTTTGCTGTCGTCATGACCGGCTTCATTTACCCGATGCAGGGGTACTGGAAGTGGGGCGGCGGCGGTCTGGATGCGCTGGGT
>JAUVNM010000276.1 GCA_030599705.1 Gammaproteobacteria bacterium | reverse complement strand
GTCGGCACGTATCAGTAACTCCGGCTCGTGACACCAGCCGGGAAGATACCTGTCATAGAGTTTTCGAAAAGGCTCACTCGTCCAGGTAAAAGGATGCACGCCGTTTGTCACAGCGTGTACCCGGTAACCGGGAAACATGCCGCGCGAGACTTCTGCATGGCGCTTGGCTACGCCATTGACGTATTCGCTCAGATTCAGTGCCAACCGGGTCATATTGAGCGCGTCTTCCCCGCCCAGCTGTTTAAGCATGCTCATTGCGACAGGTTCGCCAACCACCTGTTGCACCAGGTCATAGCTAAAACGGTCGTGACCCGCTTCCACCGGCGTATGGGTGGTGAAACTGCACTGTTCGCGCACCCTCGGGATATTGTAGGGCGACTCGCCTGGACGCAGATCCTCGGCCGGGTAGCTGTAACGGCGCAGCAGTTCCACAGCCAAAAGTGCTGAATGCCCCTCATTCATGTGGTACCCACGGATCTCGAAGCCGAGCGCCTGCAGCAAGCGCATACCACCGATTCCCAGTACCATCTCCTGCTTGAGCCGGTAGGCCTGGTCACCGCCGTATAAATGGTCGGTGATGGCACGGTCTTCGACGGTATTCTCGTCCTGATCGGTATCCAGCAGTATCACCGGCTGACAGCCGTTCATGTGTCCCTGCAATACGTATAACCAGCCCCCGACCCAGACCGTACGCCCACCGATGGGCAGCGCGACCTTGGCATCCAGCCGCGTCATCCAGTCCGCCGGTTCCCAGGGGTCCGGAGCCTCCTGCTGCCAACCCTGTTCGCTGATTGACTGTCGAAAATACCCCTGACGGCTGACCAGGGTGACCGCCACCATGGGCAGCTCAAGATCGGCTGCCGAGTTCAGGGTATCGCCGGCCAGCACACCCAGCCCGCCGCTATAGGTCGGTATCTCACTGCGCAGCGCGATCTCCATGGAAAAATAGGCGATGCGCGGTTCATGTATAAAATTATCAAGGCTGCTCATGTTTCCGTCCCTGCTTCCTGCGTGCCACTACAAGTTACCATAGCCCCACTTTGTTTCCAGCGTAAATACAACGCCGAACGCCCGCTGGCGCTTGAGCATTTCCTATGGCGCTTGTTATCCATAAAAAACAATATGTTAGGATTTAAACTTGATTATGATAATACCGGGAATAACATTTGCCACAGCTTATTGACCTGAATCATTCCGTTTCACCCTCCGGGTGATAGACTGTATTTTTAGTGCGGTACAATTAGACCTCGAAAAGCATAACGATGCCCGTCGCTTACGCCCTCGTTTGTTCGGGGTATAAGTCTCAGGCGTACAGGTCTCACAGGAGGCAATACCAGCGTGTCTACACAACCCCAAGCAATCAGCAGCATGTCGCCCAGCGGTCTGGATCCCGTTCGTGAACACCTGGCCTCCCATGTCATTGGCCAGCACAAGCTGATCGATGGCATGCTGGTCTGTCTGTTAAGCGACGGCCATATGCTGGTTGAGGGCATGCCCGGCCTGGCCAAGACCACCGCGGTCAACGCGCTGTCGGAAGCTATCGAAGGCGATTTCCAGCGCATTCAGTTTACCCCTGACCTGCTGCCTTCCGACCTGATCGGCACTGACATCTACCGGCAGGAAAAAGCCGAGTTCGAGTTTCGGCCCGGGCCGCTGTTCCACAACATCCTGCTGGCCGACGAGGTCAACCGCGCGCCGGCCAAGGTGCAGGCGGCGCTGCTGGAGGCCATGGGTGAACGCCAGATCACCGTGGGGCAGAAGACCTATCCCCTGCCCCAGCTGTTTATGGTGCTCGCCACCCAGAACCCGGTGGAGCAGGAAGGCACCTACCACCTGCCCGAAGCACAGCTGGACCGTTTCCTCATGCAGGTGCTGGTCGACTATCCCACGCATGTCGAAGAACTGAAAATTCTTGAACTGGACAACGACCGTCAGCGCGAGGTTCCAAAGCCACCGGCCAACCCGTTGCCGCAGGCGGAGTTGTTCGCCATGCGCAGCGCAGTTGCCGAGCTCTTCATCAGTCCGAAACTGAACCGCTACATCGTCGACCTGATACAGGCCACCCGTAACCCGCAGAATTACGACAAGGACCTGGCACGCTGGTGCCGCTTCGGCGCCTCGCCACGCGCCAGCCTGGCACTGGCACGCTGCTCCCGGGCGCGCGCCTGGCTGCACGGCGAACCCTATGTATCACCGGAGCATATCCAGGAAATCGCAGCCGACATCCTGCGCCACCGCCTGTTACTGACCTTTGAAGCCGAAGCCGAGGGAGTCACCAGTGATGATCTGATCGAGCGTCTGCTCTCCCTGGTGGCTATTCCCTGAGCCTGTTATGAGTCTGCAACCGCGTCTGGACGATCTGCTGGAACTGCGCCACCAGGCGCATACGCTTGGCCTGGCCTCTCACCACCGGGTGAACTCCTCGTTCAGCGGCCTGTATGCTTCGGTATTCCGCGGCCAGGGCCTGAATTTCGAGGAAGTGCGCGAGTACCGTGAAGGCGATGACATCCGCAACATGGACTGGAAAGTCACTGCGCGTACCGGCAAAGCCCACCTCAAGGTATTCCGCGAGGAACGCGAACGCAGTGTCATACTGTGTGTAGACAAGGGGCCGCACATGAACTTCGGTACCCGCAAGACGTTTAAATCGGTACAGGCCGCGCACGCTGCTGCCCTGCTCGGCTGGGCTGCCAACAGTCTGCACGACCGTGTCGGTGGCCTGCTGTTTGGCGGCGATGGCCGCGATAATATTTACTTCCGCCCTACCAAGGACCGGCGCGCACTGTGGCAGCTGCTCAAGGCCATGACCACCGATGAGGTACAACACGACGCGTCGAAACCCGAGCTGCTAGGCGACATTATGCGCCAGGCCGCGCGTGGCATCGGCACCGGCGGACTGGTGTTTGTCATTGCCGACTTCAATCGCGAACACCAGGGCCTGATGCAGGGACTGGCGCAGCTGCGCCAGCGCCATGCAGTGGTGCTGGTGCCGGTTGATGATCCGGCCGACCACGACCTGCCGGACATGGGCGACGTCATGTTCCGCGCACCCGACGGCGAACTGCTGACTGTGAACACCGCCGACGCCGATGGCCGGGATGCCTACCGGCAGGCCTGGCAACAGCGCCGCAACAACCTGGTCCAGCTGGCCAACGGTTCGGGCTGTGCGTTGATTCCGGTGGATACCGGCGCGGACGTACACGCCACGCTGATGCGGGGACTGGAGCGCCGTCTGCGCATGAGGTCATTTCTGTGAACCCCGACATGCTCGCACGGCTGCGCGATATTCAGGGTCTCGACCAGATATCCTGGTGGCCACTTGCCAGCGGC
>JAUVNM010000121.1 GCA_030599705.1 Gammaproteobacteria bacterium | reverse complement strand
GGGCTTCAGGCTTCACTATACTGGCCGCGAGGCATCACCGGCACCGGCTGTCGGTTATCCCGCACTACACGTGCAGCAACAGAAGGCGCTGGTGAACGCGGCGCTGGGGATACAACAACATGATTAGTGTTAACGAAGTGATCAGGGTGTATTTCCTTATCGTACCCGGGGCTCCGGCATGACTGTCGAGGTCAAGGTGCCTGAATTACCGGAATCTGTCAGTGATGGCGTCGTGGTTGGCTGGCACAAGCAGCCCGGCGACACCATCAGGCGTGACGAGGCGCTGGTTGATATCGAAACGGACAAGGTCGTGCTGGAAGTACCCGCACCCCGCAACGGGGTGCTTGAGAAAATCCTGCTCAATGACGGTGACACCGTGGTAGCGCAACAGGTGATTGGTCTGATTGCAACGGATGGCGCTGCGGAACCGGCGCCTGTCGCTGTGCCTGCGCAGGCCGCTGCCGCCATGGATGCATTACCAGCATCCGCGAGTGCGCCAGGCATGGGGCCGGCCGTTCGCAAGCTGATTGCCGAACATGAACTCGATCCGGAAAGTATCCGTGGCAGCGGCAAGGGTGGCCGGGTGACCAGGCCCGATGTACTCGAGTTCCTGAAGAGCCGGCCAGCGGCCGCACAGCCGACCGAGGTAAAGCCGGCCGGGTCACCGGCTGTCACGCCCGGATTACCGGCTGTCACGCCCGGATTACCGGAGGCCGACGAGGACCGCCCGCAGAAACGGGTGCCCATGTCGCGTCTGCGTGCCCGGATTGCGGAACGTCTGCTGCATGCCACCCAGGGTACGGCCATGCTGACCACCTTCAATGAGGTGAACATGCAGCCGGTCATGGAGATGCGCGCCAGATACAAGGATGAATTCGAAAAGGTCCACGGGGTACGCCTCGGTTTCATGTCGTTTTTTGTGCGCGCCGCGGCGGAGGCATTGAAGCGCCACCCGGACATCAACGCCTCAATCGACGGCGATGACATCGTGTATCACGGCTTCTGTGACATCGGTGTGGCCATCAGCAGCGAACGCGGACTGGTGGTGCCGATCCTGCGCAATGCCGAGTACATGAGCCTGGCGGAGATAGAAACCTATATCATGGAGTTCTCCACCAGGGCGCGTGATAACAAGCTCGAGATGGAAGACATTACCGGCGGTACCTTTACCATTTCCAATGGTGGCGTATTCGGCTCCATGCTGTCCACCCCGATTCTCAACCCGCCACAGAGCGCGATACTGGGCATGCACAAGATCCAGGATCGCCCGGTCGCCGAGGACGGCCAGGTTGTCATCCGTCCGATCATGTATCTTGCACTCACCTATGATCACCGCATCGTCGATGGCAAGAGTGCGGTGACTTTCCTGGCAACCATCAAGGAACTGCTGGAAGACCCGGCCAGCATGTTGCTCGATATATGAGTTATGACGTCATTGTCATCGGGGCCGGCCCGGCCGGCTACGTGGCCGCCATCCGCTGCGCGCAACTCGGGCTGAAGACCGTCTGCGTCGATGCCTGGCAGGACCGGGACGGGTCACCGGTGCCGGGGGGCACCTGCCTGAATGCCGGCTGCATTCCCTCAAAGGCGCTGCTGGAGAGCTCCGAATTCTACGAAAACATCCATCGCAGCGGCCGGCATCACGGCATTACCGTGACCAGGGCAGTGCTTGATGTGCCGGCCATGATGCAACGCAAGGATGAAATCGTGCGTGACCTGACGACCGGTATCGCCGCCTTGTTCAAGGCCAACGGTGTTGAATGGATAGCCGGTCACGGGCAGTTGCAGCCGGATTGCCATGTGCAGGTAACCCCGCATGCCGGCGAGGCAACCGTTATCAAGGCGGCACAGGTAATCCTGGCAACCGGTTCGGCGCCGGTCGGGATCGACGCCGCGCCGTTACAGGATGACATTATCGTGGATTCGAGTGGCGCGCTGGAGTGGCAAAGCGTGCCCGCGCACGTCGGTATCATCGGTGCCGGGGTAATCGGGCTGGAACTCGGCAGTGTGTGGCGCCGGCTGGGCGCCGAGGTTACCTTGCTGGAAGCACAGGATGTGTTCCTTGCCATGGTAGATCAGCAGATTGCCCGCACCGCTTTGCGGCTGTTCAAACAGCAGGGCCTGAATATCCACCTGGATGCGCTGGTGAAATCCACGCAGGTCGTCGACGGATCGGTTGTGCTGGATTACCAGGACAGGAATGGAAAACACCCATTGAAAGTCGACCGGCTCATCGTTGCCGTCGGGCGGCGTCCCTGCACGGACGGGCTGGCCAGCGAGGAAGCCGAATTGTTGCTCGATGAAGGTGGTTTTATTCACGTCGACGCGGACTGCCGCACCAGCCTGCCCGGTGTCTATGCGATAGGCGACGCGGTGCGCGGCCCGATGCTGGCGCACAAGGGGTCCGAGGAAGGCATGGCGGTGGCTGAACGCATTGCCGGTCAGTCCGCGGAGGTCAACTATGACGCCATCGCCTCGGTCATCTATACCCAGCCGGAAATTGCCTGGGTGGGCAAGACCGAGGAGGCGCTGCGGGGCAGCGGCACGGCATTCAACAGCGGGCTGTTCCCGTTTGCGGCCAGCGGCCGGGCACGTGCCATGCAGGAGACCGATGGCATGGTCAAGGTGCTGAGTGATGCAGCCACCGACCGGGTACTCGGGGTGCACATCATCGGCGCGCATGCCTCGGAACTGATCGCCCAGGCGGTCATCGCGATGGAATTCGGCAGCAGCAGCGAAGACATTGCGCGTACCGTATTTGCCCATCCAACCCTGTCAGAGGCATTGCACGAAGCGGCCATGGATGTGGGTGGCCGCGCCATTCACATCGCGAAGGCAAGGCGCACCTGAGCTGCCCGGCAACCCGGTTGCCGGGGCCGGTGACGTCTATTCTTGCTTCGAATCCTTCGGTGCGAAGGTCCTCCGGGTAGCGTCTGCTGGCTGAAAACTCGCCGCCGACGCATCGGAGCAGTAGATGTAGGGAGACGTCCCCGCGGTGCTGACATAGGACACCAGGCATTCCTTCCGGCTGGCCTCATCAACAACCTTGCGCACGATGAGATCGCCCTGTTTCAGGTAACTGGTCTGTGTCATGCCGCCTGTTCTGGGACCACCCGGACTGTCATAACACTCGAGTGTCGGTGATGTGCCTTCCGTATCAATAAAGCCAACCAGACAGGTTTTCCTGTTGTCCACGTCCTGGATCTTGTAGATATCCAGATCCCCTTCTTTCAAGTGTCCGCTGCGTTTGATGGAGCCCTTGGCTTGTCCCCGGTTCTTGTAGCAGTCCAGGGCCGGTGATGTTCCCGGGGTGCTGACATAGGCCACCAGGCAGGACACATTGTTCACGCTGTCCTTCAGCTTCCTGACGACCAGTTTGCCTTCCTTGAAATGCCCCACCTGGCCGATCTCCGAGCGGAAGCCGGAGCGGGCGTCATAACAGGTCATCACGGGACTGGTGCCGATGGTGCTGACATAGAAGGCCAGGCAGGTTTTGTTGCTTTCCAGGTCGGAGATAGTGCGGACGATCAGATCGCTCTCGCGCAGTGTCCCGGTTTGCACCAGCAACGTGGATTGATAGTCTTCCGCCAGACCGGCCAGTGGCAGGCCCAGCAACAGGGAAACCAGTATCTTTTTCATCTTGCCCCCTCATCCGGCACATGGATTATTATGCAAGATAGTTGCAAATAATCTACTATCTAATATAAATATAGATGTTACTGTATTCTATATTGAAACGTGTCATCTTTGACCAGGATCAATATATGATGATTTAACATGCAGTTACAATCTTTCAAATACTGACAATCAAAAAATGGAGGCAAGAGTCCGGTGAAGCGTAAAACTATACTAGTTGCCGCTGCGATAGCAGGCATGCTCGGTGGGAACCTGGCCATGGTCAATATTGCCCAGGCATTTGATATGGGCAACATGATGAGTCCGGGGAAGTGGTTCGGGGATAATGACGACGACCGTCACTACAGACGCTACGGTGGCTATGGTCCCTACGGCGGTGGTTATGGTCCCTACGGTGGCGGTTATGGACCCTACGGTGGCGGTTATGGTCCCTACGGTGGCTACGGTGGCTACGGTGGCTACGGCGGACGCCCCAGCACCATTGTCGTAAATCCTCCTCCAGCCTCCGGGAGTTCAGCTCCCCGGGCACCCCGGTAACGGCGGCCGCGGCTGTATTTCGGAACAAGCGCACAGCCTGGTTACACACCGTAGTAGCAGCAGGTGCTTCAGGCGCAGGTCACTGTACCTGCGCATACCGGTGCCCGGGCAACTGTGCGTCCATGCACATAAACGTCCCGGAGTCGGCGCCGTTCGATTGTTGCCGATTCCCGTCTTACTGCCGGTTTATTCAGTAATTAGTTGACGAATATCAATAAAAGCTGTCACCGGCTCCTGTATAAACCAGCCTGTAAGTGCGGCACTTGTGCGGTTTTCGACTGGATTACCGGGAAACAAGCGGGTTATGCTTAACTAATAATATACAGTGCAGGAGAGCATCCCCTTGTTAAAAACCAGCAGAACCACCAACAATCGCCGCATGGATTCCTCCTTGCTGGATGGTGTCCGCACACATCTTGCCTCCCGGGTTATCGGGCAACGCGACCTTGTCGACAGCATGCTCATATGCCTGTTGAGTGAAGGTCATGTCCTGGTTGAAGGCATGCCCGGACTGGCAAAGACAACGGCGGTAAAGTCACTGGCGGAGGCCATCGAGGGTGATTATCACCGCGTCCAGTTTACCCCGGATCTGTTGCCATCCGACCTCATCGGTACGGATATCTACCGCCATGAACAGGGTGAATTCGAATTCCGTCCCGGGCCGTTGTTCCACAATATTCTGCTGGCGGACGAGGTCAACCGGGCACCGGCCAAGGTACAGTCAGCCCTGCTCGAGGCCATGGGCGAATGCCAGGTCACGGTAGGCCTGAAAACCTATACCATGCCGCGGCTGTTCATGGTGCTCGCCACACAGAACCCGATCGAGCAGGAAGGCACGTATAACCTGCCGGAAGCACAGCTGGACCGTTTCCTGATGCATGTCCGCGTGGACTACCCCGATCGCGAGGAGGAACTGGCGATTCTGGAACTCGACAGCAACCGGCAATTGGCAGCGCCCAAACCGCCCGCCGGGGTATTTTCCCAGAAGCAACTCTTCAAGGTGCGTGAAGATGCCGCAAAACTCTATCTGGATACAAAACTGAAAAATTATATTGTCGACCTGGTGCGGGCCAGCCGCAATCCGGAAGCCTATGACGAGGGCCTGAAGCGCTGGTGTCGCTTTGGCGCATCGCCACGCGCAACGATTGCGCTGGCACGCTGCGCGCGCGCGCGTGCCTGGCTGGACGGTGAAGAGTTCGTCGCCCCTAACCATATCCAGGCGGTGGCGCCGGACGTACTGCGGCACCGTATCCTGCTGACCTTCGAGGGTGAGGCGGAAGGCGTGACGAGTGATGAATATATCAGGCGTCTGCTGGAGGTCGTGGCGATCCCGTGATTGCCGGCAGGGTTGCCCGCCCGGGGCCTGATACACAGCGAACCTGATGAGTCTTCATCCGCAGCTTGATGACCTGCTGGAACTCCGCCACCAGGCTCGCACCCTGGGTGTCGCGGCACATCACCTGGTCAATTCCACCTTTACCGGGCTGTATGCCTCGGTATTCCGGGGTACCGGGCTCGATTTCGACGAAGTACGCGAATACCAGGAAGGCGATGACATTCGCAGCATGGACTGGCTGGTCACCGCCCGTACCAATATCCCGCATCTCAAGATCTTCCGTGAAGAGCGGCAACGCAGCGTCATCCTGTGCATCGACACGGGACCACACATGAGTTTTGGCACCCGCGGCACCTTCAAATCGATCCAGGCCGCGCGTGTCGCGGCGCTGATCGGCTGGGCGGCAAGCAAGCAGCATGATCGTGTGGGTGGTGTGCTGTTCGGCAACCCGGCCACCGGCATACGCTATTTCCGGGCCACCCCGGGGCGCCG
>JAUVNM010000106.1 GCA_030599705.1 Gammaproteobacteria bacterium | reverse complement strand
TGGGGCATTACAGCCATGTCATCGGCCGCCTGAATGATTCCGACCAGCTGCTGGTTACCCGCGATACGCTGTCCGTGTTGAGTGCCACCCGGGTCGACCTGCAGCGGGCCTGGTCCGGGACGACGTACCGGATGCAGGCGTTGCGTGACAATTCCGACTGCGCCGGCGAGGAATACGCCGCCTTGCTGGATAGCTCGGACCTCGGGATTCAGTGCCGCACGACATTCGATATTGATGAGGATGTGGCCGCGCCCTTTGTTGCGCGTGGCGTGCGGCCGAAAATCGCCGTGCTCCGGGAGCAGGGCGTCAACGGCCAGGTGGAAATGGCCGCGGCCTTCCATCGTGCCGGCTTCGATGCCGTGGATGTGCACATGAGTGATCTACTCGGCGGTCGGGCAACGCTGGCCGACTTCCAGGGGCTGGCGGCCTGTGGCGGTTTCTCCTACGGCGACGTGCTCGGCGCCGGGCAGGGCTGGGCCAAGTCCATCCTGTTCCATGACAAGCTGCGCGACATGTTCAGCGCCTTCTTCGGGCGTGACGACAGCTTCACCCTTGGCGTGTGCAACGGCTGCCAGATGCTCTCGGGTCTCACCATGCTGATCCCGGGGGCGGACGGGTGGCCGCGCTTTGTGCGCAACCGGTCCGAGCAGTTCGAGGCGCGCTTCGCGCAGCTCGAGATCGTGGATTCCCCGTCGCTGTTTTTCACCGGCATGGCGGGATCGGTCATGCCGATTGCCGTGGCGCACGGGGAAGGGCGCGCCGAGTTCGCACAACCGCAGGGCGCCCGGATGGCGCTGGATAGCGGGCTGGTGGCCGCGCGCTACGTCGACGGGCATGGACAGACAGCGAAACGCTACCCGGCCAATCCCAACGGTTCGCCCCTGGGGATCACCGCGCTGACGACCAGCGATGGCCGTGTCACCATTATGATGCCGCACCCGGAGCGCGTGTTCCGCACGGTGCAGCATTCCTGGCACCCCGCAGACTGGGGCGAGGACGGCCCGTGGATGCGCATGTTTCGTAACGCGCGGGTGTGGGTGGGGTAGCAGGATCCGCGCCTCGCGGGGAAATGTTGCATGGCGGGTCCGTCTGTAGGACCGGCCCCCGGCCGGGAATGCCTTTCCCCGCGGGGCGCGGGTCCTACAAGGCTTTGGATAAGACGGTATTTTACATATACGTCTTGGCTTCTGCGCCCGGGTTGGGCAGGCCGGCTACCCGCCAGGCCTCTTTGCTGTCAGCGCCGAACAGGTCGGTGACGCAGTGTTTCTCAAGGTGGGTGATCCAGCAGACATGGCGCATGACCGGCATGGCGTGGTATTTCAGGTAGTGTTCCCGCAGGTAGTGAATGACGCGCCAGTGTTCCGCAGTCAGCCGCCCGATGCCATCGGCATCCGCAATCAGTTCCGCCAGGTCTTCGCTCCACAGGCGTGGATTCTTGATGAAGCCGTCCCTGTCAAACTGGCCGGCATTGAGGTGAGATTCATGGATACGCGTGGGCATATCGGCCCTCCTGATATCGTTCTGCGCGGAACAGCGGCTCGCAGCATTTTAGTTACTAGACGTTTGTATACATCCGTCCCTGACGGCCGTCAAGATAACGTCGCTTCGCCATTACAAGTGATCTGCAAAGAACCCGGTATAAGTGTCTGGATCAGGTAAGGATTTGGTAATCGCAGTATTCCATTACAGTTTCTAGCGTTTCGTGATCCAGGTTTCCTCGAGTTCCAGTTTAGACTGAATCTCCGTGGCGGCTGAGGTGGCGTCGCGGCGGCTTGCGAATCCGAACACACGTGCGCGGTAGATGGTCTTGCCATTGACCTCGGCCGTGACCAGTTCGACGTCGACACCCTGTTGCTGCATCTGCGCCAGTTTTCTCCTGGCGATGTTTTCATTTGTGTAGGACGCGATATTGATCACCCAGTTGCCTTCCGCGGTTCCGGTGGCTGACTGCTCAGCAACCGGCGCCGCGGGTTCCGGTGTGGTTTCCGGCACCGGTTCAGTGACGTTTGCCGCGGGCGGTTCGGCGACTTCAACCTGGCTACCGGCCGGGTCAGTTGCTGCGGGCTGCTGCGCCACAGGTACCGGGTTCTCCGGTACTGGTTCCGGTTCTGGCTCCGGTGCCGCCACGGGTTGCAAACCGGAGGTGTTGTTCTGCACAGGAAGCGCTGCTGTGCGCACTACTTTTCCAGTGCCGGGAGTGCCTGCTGCAGTGGGTGTCGCCGACGCAGCGGGTGGTTCCGTGCCGGGCACGCTGTCCGGTTTGCTGTCGGCAAGCACAATCAGGACGCCTGACAGGGTATCCATGCGCTTATCGGCTGCCACCAGGCGCTGTTCGACAGTATCCAGGCGTGCTTCAAGGCCGGTCGTTAGCGCCGGTTGCTGCCCGGTGTTCTGAATATGCTCGAGCAGCTGTTGTTGCGTGTCATCCAGTTTGCCACTCAGGTTGTTCAGCATGCGGATATACGGATCGAGAATACGGGACAGGCGCTTCTCCATCCGTGTCAGCCGGGCCTCGACGCGTGCAAGGCCGGGCGTTTTGTCGGTGGCCATGTTCCCGGGTTCCGGCTGATAGGAAAGCCAGGCGCCGGCAATGCCGGCGACGAGAGCAATGAGTGTCAGGATGGTTACCCAGGTCAGTACGCGGTCGCCGAGGGTCCGTTGCCGGGTATGCCGGGAAGCATTCGTCAACCAGTTCCTTTGCAGGCGCTGCCTGGCCGAGAGATGGTTGTCGCCTTCAATTTCTGCATCGTCCCAGGGCCCGTCCGCGAACCCGTCAGACCCTTGATCGCGCATCTTTTGGGAGAAATCCCGGACTCGTGCCTGTTCTGCCTGCGTCATCGATAGCTACCCTGGGTTATGGTCATTTGCATGGACAGGATTCCGTGTGCAGCAAACTCTTAAGTTATCTATCCAACCTCTTGTATTTAATGCGGTGTGGCTGGTCTGCCTCGGCACCGAGGCGGCGCTTGCGGTCGCCCTCGTAGTCGGCGTAATTGCCCTCGAACCATACCACCTTGCTGTCACCCTCGAAAGCCAGGATATGGGTGGCAATCCGGTCAAGGAACCAGCGGTCGTGCGAGATGACCACAGCGCAGCCGGGGAAGTCGAGCAGCGCTTCTTCCAGGGCGCGCAGCGTCTCCACGTCCAGGTCGTTGGTCGGCTCGTCCAGTAGCAGCACGTTGCCCCCGCTGCGCAGCAACTTGGCGAGATGCACGCGGTTGCGCTCGCCGCCGGACAGGTTGCCGACGTGTTTTTGCTGGTCGTTGCCGGTGAAATTGAAACGTGACACATAGGTGCGGGAATTGAGTTCGACCTTGCCGATGGTGATGACGTCCTGGCCGTCGGAGATTTCCTCCCATACCGTCTTGCTGTCATCGAGACTGTCGCGGCTCTGGTCCACGCAGCCGATGCGGGTAGTTTCACCGGTGCGCAGTGTGCCGCTGTCAGGTTCCAGTGCGCCGGTCAGCATGCGGAACAGGGTAGTCTTGCCGGCGCCGTTGGCGCCGATGATGCCGACTATGCCACCACGCGGCAGGTTAAAACTGAGGTCCTCGAACAGCAGCTTGTCACCGAACTGTTTTTTCAGCCCGATCGCCTCGATGACCAGGTCACCCAGGCGCGGCCCCGGTGGAATATACAGTTGCTTGGTTTCGCTGCGTTGCTGCGCTTCCTTCGAAGCCAGTTCCTCGAAGCGGGCGAGGCGCGCCTTGCTCTTGGCATGGCGCCCCTTTGCGCCCCGGCGTACCCATTCGAGCTCCGCCTGCATGGCCTTGCGCCGGGCGGACTCCTGTTTTTCCTCGATCCCGAGGCGCTGTTCCTTCTGCTCCAGCCAGGAGGAGTAATTGCCTTCCCAGGGGATGCCGTGCCCGCGGTCCAGCTCGAGGATCCAGCCGGCGACGTTGTCGAGGAAATAGCGGTCATGGGTGACGGCCACTACCGTACCCGGATACTCGGCAAGGAAGCGTTCCAGCCAGGCTATGCTTTCCGCGTCCAGGTGGTTGGTCGGCTCATCCAGCAACAGCATGTCCGGGTTGGACAGCAGTAGCTTGCACAAGGCCACGCGCCGGCGTTCGCCCCCGGACAGCTTGTCGACGTCCGCCTCCCAGGGCGGTAGCCGCAAGGCGTCTGCCGCCACTTCCAGCTTGCGCTCGAGGTTGTGTCCGTCACTGGCCTGCAGGATATTTTCGAGGCGCGCCTGCTCGGTCGCCAGGGCATCGAAATCGGCATCCGGATCGGAATAGGCGTTGTAGACGGCATCCAGCTGCTGCTGCACCCCGGTTATTTCGGCGAGCGCTTCCTCGACGTTGCCGCGTACATCCTTGTCCGGGTCGAGGTGTGGTTCCTGTGGCAGGAAGCCGACCTTGATGCCGGCCTGGGGGCGGGCCTCGCCCTCGATTTCCGTGTCCTCGCCCGCCATGATGCGCAGCAGGCTGGATTTGCCGGAGCCATTCAGTCCGAGCACACCGATCTTGGCGCCGGGGAAAAAGGACAGGGAGATATCTTTCAGGATGGTGCGCTTGGGCGGGACGACCTTGCCCACCTGGTTCATGGTGTAGACATACTGTGCCATGTGTCGGGTATCTGTTTTATGGGTGGATGAAGGGGCGCGATTATAGGCGAGTCCGGCGGGCGGGGTCGAATATCGGCCGAATGAATTCGGCCCTACAACGTAATCTCTCCACTCGTGTCAGTCGAATTTATTTGTAGGGTCGAATTCATTCGACCTGCGGCATTCGATCGGGGGAAGATCCTTAAAAATAAGCTAGACTGGGCACATGCCTGCAACGACCTGCGTCTATGTCGGTGATGATCTGGCCAGCTATGGTTTCGGCCAGGGACATCCGTTTGGCCCGGACCGGCTCGGGGCGTTCTGGTCACAGGCCCGTGACCAGGGCCTGGACCGCCGGGTGGAGGTCTGCACACCGGTGAGTACCGGTCGCGAATCCATCGAGCGCTTTCATACCGCCGCCTATGTCGACCGGGTAATCACCCGGTCGGCCTCGGGGGAGGGCTACCTCGATAGTGGTGACACCCCGGCGTACCCCGGGATCTATGAGGCGGCCTGCTATGTCGTCGGTAGCGTGCTCGACGCGGTTGCACAGCTGATGGCTGGCGAGCGCCGGCACGTGTTTGTGCCGATTGCCGGGCTCCACCATGCGGCGCGCGACAGCGCGGCCGGCTTTTGCGTGTTCAACGATTGCGGTATCGCGATCGAAACGCTGCGCTCGATCTACGGGCTCGGGCGCATCGCCTACGTCGATATCGACGCCCATCATGGTGATGGTGTGTTCTATGCCTTCGAGGACGACCCGCAACTCATCTTTGCCGATCTGCATGAGGACGGCCGCTACCTGTATCCCGGTACCGGCGCCCTGGAGGAAACCGGCCGCGGCGCGGCGCAGGGCACCAAGCTGAATATCCCCATGGCGCCGGAGGCGGACGATGCGGCATTTCTCACGGCCTGGGAACAGGTCGAAGCCTTCCTGGAAGCGCACCCGCCGGAATTTATCCTGCTGCAATGCGGGGCCGACAGCATTGCCGGCGACCCCATTACCCATCTGCAATACACCCCGGCCGCACACCGGCATGCGGCGGCGCGCCTGTGCCGGCTGGCAGACCGCTATTGCGACGGCCGCCTGCTGGCCATGGGGGGCGGGGGCTATAACCGCGACAACCTGGCGCGCGCGTGGACGGCAGTGGTCGAGGCGCTGGTTGAAAACTGAACCTGGTTAATTAACAGGCTTTTCCCTTGATCGGGTGGGTAAATTACCATTGTAGGGCCGAATTCATTCGGCCAAACATGATGCGGGCCGATTGATTTCGGCCCTACAGTTCTGCTAACAGTAGGACCCGCGCCTCGCGGGGAATGATTTCCCGGCCGGGGATCCGGATCTACCATACCAGCGTACAAAAAATGGCCAGCCTGTGTGCTCCCGCCATGGGCGTTGCGGTTCGCGCCTCCCCGCCATATCGGCTATTATTCCCCGCTGCCCGGTTGTGGTGAGTGGCAATGGATTTTTCAGTCCTTTTACAGGGTTACGTGAATGTTCGACAAAGACATGCAAATTGCCGGCTATGACGAGGAGCTCGCGCAGGCCATCCGTGACGAGCGCCAGCGGCAGGAAGACCATATCGAGCTGATTGCGTCCGAGAACTATGCGAGTCCGCGGGTGCTGGAGGCACAGGGCTCGGTGCTCACCAACAAGTATGCCGAGGGCTATCCCGGCAGGCGCTATTACGGCGGTTGCGAGTATGTCGACGTGGCCGAGCAGCTGGCGATCGACCGGGTCAAGCAACTGTTCAATGCCGACTATGCCAACGTGCAGCCGCATTCGGGTTCCCAGGCCAATGCCGCGGTCTACCTTGCGCTGCTCAAGCCGGGGGACACCATCCTCGGCATGAGCCTGCCTGCCGGCGGCCACCTGACGCACGGTTCGAAAGTCAATTTTTCCGGCAAGTTATTCAACGC
>JAUVNM010000161.1 GCA_030599705.1 Gammaproteobacteria bacterium | reverse complement strand
GCCGTCGTAACTGTCGGGCAATGTCGTCAGTTCGAAGTAATGGGTCGCAAACAGGGTGAAGGCGCGGATCCGTGTGGCCAGGTCAATGGCGCAGGCCCAGGCCAGTGACAGGCCGTCATAGGTGCTGGTGCCGCGGCCGATTTCATCCATCAGCACCAGACTGTGCTCGGTGGCATTGTGCAGGATGTTGGCGGTTTCCGTCATCTCCACCATGAAGGTGGAACGCCCGCCGGCAAGATCGTCGGAGGCCCCGATACGGGTGAAGATCCGGTCGACCGGCCCCAGTACAGCCCGGTCGGCCGGAACGAAGCTGCCGATGTGCGCCAGCAGTACAATGAGTGCTGTCTGGCGCATATAGGTCGACTTGCCCCCCATGTTGGGGCCGGTAATGACCAGCATGCGCTGTTTGGCATTGAGGCGTGCATCGTTCGGGACAAACGGCTCATCCAGCATTTGCTCGACCACCGGGTGGCGCCCGCCCTCGATGGCAATACCGGGGCGCTCATCGAGTACCGGGCAGACCAGGTTCAATGCATCACTGCGTTCCGCAAAGGTGGACAGCACATCCAGTTCGGCCAGCGCATCGGCACATTTGACAAGCCGGGGGATATCACCGGTCAGCGTCTCCAGCAGCTCGCTGTACAGTGCCTTTTCCCTGGACAGTGCACGTCCGCGCGCACTGAGGACGCGGTCTTCATGTTCTTTCAATTCCGGGGTGATATAGCGTTCGACTGCTTTCAGTGTCTGGCGGCGCTGATAGTCGAGCGGCACGTTGTCCGCCTGCAGGCGGCTGACTTCAATGTAGTAGCCGTGCACCCGGTTATAGCTGATCTTGAGCGTGGCGATGCCGGTGCGCTCCCGTTCCCGGGCCTCCATGTCAACCAGGTACTGGTCGCCGTGTTCACTCAGGTTGCGATATTCATCCAGCCCGGCATCGTAGCCTGCAGCAATCACGCCACCGTCCCGGATCAGCACCGGTGGTGTCTCGATAATGGCTCGTTCCAGCAATGCCAGGATGTCAGGGTGTGCGCCGATGCGTGCGGCAATCCCGGTCAGCAACGGGTTGCCGCTGCGCGCCAGTTTTTCCTGCAGGCCGGGGAGTAACTTCAGCGTGTCCCGCAGACCACCGAGGTCACGCGGGCGCGCGGACTTCAGGGCGATGCGCGCCAGGATGCGTTCGATGTCCGCGCTGCCGCGCAGTAGCCCGTGCAGATCTTCATGGAGCTGGTCTGCGCACAAATGGTCGATGCACTGGTAGCGCTCGTTCAGGATGGCGTGGTCACGCAGCGGCCGGTGCAACCAGCGCCGCAACAGGCGGCTGCCCATGGCGCTGGCCGTGTGATCGACTACCGCCAATAGCGTGTGCCGATCGCTGCCGGTGGTCGATGCCTCCAGTTCCAGGTTGCGCCGGGTGACGGCATCCATGACCAGGCCCTCGGTAGATGCTTCGACGCGCAGTCCACGCAGATGGGGCAGTGCAGAGCGCTGGGTATTGCGGGCATGTTGCAACAGGCAGCCGGCCGCTCCGATGGCGCAGTCGAGTTGCTCGCAGCCAAAACCGCTCAGGTCGTGTGTGCCGAACTGTTCATTCAACTGACGCCGGGAACTGTCGGTATCGAACAGCCATGGCGGTTGCCGGTAGAGTCCGGTTCGCCCGGCGAGCACAGCGGGAACCGTCACGGTTTCATTGAAAATCAACTCGGTCGGGCGCAGGCGCTCCAGCTCTGCCAGCAGGGTTTCCTCTCCCGTGAATTCCTGTACATGAAAGCGGCCGCCGGCGAGATCGAGTGACGCCAGTCCCCAGGTTTCCGCGGCCCGGTTAACGGCAACCAGCAGGTTGTCCCGGCGATCATCCAGCAGGGCCTCCTCGGTCACGGTGCCCGGTGTGATGATGCGCGTCACCGCGCGGTCAACCGGCCCCTTGCCGGCGCCGGGTTCACTCATCTGCTCGCAGATGGCAACGGATTCTCCCTGGCGGACCAGGCGCCCGAGATACTGGTCAGCGGCGTGTACCGGCACCCCGGCCATCGGAATCGGTTCGCCGGCTGACTGGCCCCGGGAGGTCAGGGTGATATCCAGCAGACCTGCCGCGCGCCGGGCATCTTCGTAAAACAGTTCGTAGAAATCGCCCATGCGATAGAACAACAGGGTATCCGGGTGCTCTGACTTGATGCCAAGGTACTGCTGCATCATCGGTGTATGGTTGGAAGGGGTGCCTGACATGGCGGGCAAGTCTACCGCATTGGAAATCGTTTGCGCAGGTTGACATCCTGCCTGACCGGATGCATTCATTTATTATTGGAATATGATATTCCTCAAATCGCGTAGCCCGGAGTTATGTAGCCCGGATGAAGGCCGTCAGGCCATAATCCGGGGAGGTCGCCCCGGCTTTTTCCCGGATACCGCACCACTCCATCCGGGCTACCGCTGCTTGTAACCGGCCGAATAAATTCGGCCCTACATGATGGCGGTGATGTAGGGCGGAATTTATTCCGCCGGAGAGGGGTAACATCATACGACCCATAAATGAAACGTTTCATCAAGTAGTTGGGATAAGCGAATGACGGAACTGGAAAAACTGTCTGCACAACTCGGTGAGACCCTGCAACGCCGTGGCTGGATGGCGGCCGCGGCCGAGTCCTGCACCGGCGGCTGGATTGCCAAGGGTATTACCGACATTGCCGGCAGCTCGGCCTGGTTTGAGCGCGGCTTCGTGACCTATAGCAATAGCGCCAAGCAGGAGATGCTGGGTGTTGACGCGGCACTGCTGGAAGCGGAAGGCGCCGTCAGCGAGGCCACGGTGGCCGCCATGGTCCGCGGCGCCCTGGAACACTCACGCGCCGATCTCGCGGTCGCCGTCAGCGGGATCGCCGGGC
Organism: Gammaproteobacteria bacterium; assembly: GCA_030599705.1. Taxonomy (GTDB): domain Bacteria; phylum Pseudomonadota; class Gammaproteobacteria; order UBA9214; family UBA9214; genus SZUA-186. Next base: position 2,164 of record JAUVNM010000161.1, on the reverse strand, counting down.
CCGGCGGGGGGCGTCCGGGAAAACCGGTCGGCACGGTGTGTTTTGCCTGGGCAACGCGTGACGGGCGGCAGCGGGTGGACACCTTTCACTTCGAGGGTGACCGGGACAGGGTCCGGCAACAGGCGGTTGCATGCGCGCTCCAGGGGCTGCTGGATGCCGGGAACGCCTGAACCGACCCGCCGGCTGTTCTTCGCCCTGTGGCCGGATGCCGCGGTCCGCCAGTCCCTGGCAACCGTGTCGAAACAGCACCTCCACAGGGTAAAACGGGTCCCGCCGGCCAACCTGCATCTGACGCTGGCGTTCCCGGGGTCCGTCACGCAACCGGTTCAACAGTGCCTGGAAGCGGGGGCCGGCCGCATGGTGGCGCCACCGTTTGACCTGCTGATCGACCATGCCGGGTACTGGCCACGTCCCCGGATTACGTGGATCGGGCCAACCCGGATTCCCGCCGGGTTGTGGTCACTGGTCACCGCCCTGCGGCAGGTGCTGGAAGCGTGCGGGCTGGTGCCCGAGTCACGCCCCTTCCAGCCGCATATCACCCTGGCCCGCAAGACAAATCCCGGTACCGGGGCCGTTGAATTCGAGCCGATCCACTGGTCAATAGGAAATTTCTGTCTGGTCGAGTCAGTCACCGACCCGGCAGGTGCGAAATATTTCCCACTTCGCTTCTGGAAGCTAGAGGGCTAATGGCTTCTGTGTGATAATCCGTGCACCGATAACGTCCGTAACGGGCAACCGCTGGAGGAGCTGGATGGAAGACAATAAACGCAAGGCCTTGAGTGCTGCACTGAGCCAGATCGAGAAACAGTTCGGCAAGGGTGCCGTCATGCGCATGGGTGACGTCACCGCGGTGCGGGATGCCGACGTGGTCTCTACCGGTTCGCTCGGTCTCGACGTGGCCCTCGGCATTGGCGGCCTGCCGCGCGGGCGGGTGGTCGAAATCTACGGGCCGGAATCCTCGGGCAAGACCACGCTGACCCTGCAGGTGATCGCCGAGGCCCAGAAGGCCGGCGGCACGGCCGCCTTCGTGGATGCAGAGCATGCACTGGACCCGGCGTACGCGGGAAAGCTCGGGGTCGATGTCGACGAACTGCTGGTATCGCAGCCGGACACCGGCGAGCAGGCACTCGAGATTACCGACATGCTGGTGCGTTCCAGCTCCATCGATGTGGTCGTGATCGATTCCGTCGCGGCGCTGACACCCAAGGCCGAGATCGAGGGCGACATGGGCGATTCACACATGGGGCTGCAGGCCCGCCTGATGTCGCAGGCGCTGCGCAAGCTGACCGGCAATATCAAGCGCTCCAATACCATGGTGATCTTCATCAACCAGATCCGCATGAAGATCGGCGTCATGTTCGGCAACCCGGAAACTACCACCGGCGGTAATGCGCTCAAGTTCTATGCCTCGGTGCGCATGGATATTCGCCGCATCGGCGCCATCAAGAAGGGCGATGAAATCATCGGCAACGACACCCGTGTCAAGGTGGTCAAGAACAAGATGGCGCCGCCGTTCAAAAAGGCGGAATTTCAGATCATCTATGGCGAGGGTATTTCCCGGGAAGGCGAGATCATCGACCTGGGTGTGAAGCACGGTTTTGTCGAGAAATCCGGCGCCTGGTACAGCTATAACGGTGAGCGCATCGGACAGGGCAAGGAGAATGTGCGCATTTTCCTCAAGGAGAACCCGGATATTTCCAGTGAGATCGAGGGCAAGATTCGCGCCGAGTTGCTGGGAACGGCCCCTGAGGCAGACGTTAAGGAGGAAGCGGAAGCTGAAGCCTGATGCCAGCGGCGCTGCCGTTCAGGCCAGAGTGACGGCGCTTGATCTGCTGACCCGCCGCGAGCACAGCGAGCAGGAGTTATTCCGCAAGCTGGCATCCCGCGGTATCGAGGCGGATGTCATCGACGCCACGATTTCCGCACTGCTGGCAGAGGGCCTGCTGAACAACTCCCGGTTTGCCGAAGCCTTTATTCATTCCCGATTGCAACGCGGGCAGGGCCCGCGGAAGATCCAGGCGGAGCTGCGTGACCGTGGCATCGATGACGGCCTGATCGGTGAGTATCTGGATGACGGCGATACGCAGTGGCGGGAACTGGTCGAGCAGGTACGGGTAAAACGGTTTGGCCCGGCGCAACCGGCAACCTTCAGGGAGCGCAGCCG
>JAUVNM010000283.1 GCA_030599705.1 Gammaproteobacteria bacterium | reverse complement strand
TGTCCCGGGCACTGGCGAGCGCCGCTGCACTCATGGCTTGCGGCTGCCAGGATTGCTGGTAGTCGCCACCGATCTGGGTATGGCCGATGGGTTCGCAGAAACTGGTGCCATTGCCATGGCGCACGGTCAGCTGGGTGATCTCGTAATCAAAATCCACGAAACCCTCAACGATGACCTTGCCGGCGCCGCCGCGGCCGCCTTTTTGGGTGTAGGCCCAGGCCGCGTCGATCTCGGATTCCTGCCGGACCGTACTCTGTCCCTTGCCGGATGAACTCATGATCGGCTTGACGACGCAAGGCAGGCCGATCTCCTCGATGGCCTGGTCGAACTCTTCACGAGTTTCGGCAAAGCAGTAGGGGGATGTGGTGATGCCCAGTTCTTCAGCCGCGAGCCGCCGGATGCCCTCGCGGTTCATGGTCAGTCGGGCCGCGCGCGCTGTTGGAATAACGGTGTAGCCATCCGCCTCCAGCTCCACCAGGATGTCGGTGGCGATAGCCTCGATTTCCGGCACGATGTAATCGGGTTGCTCCGATTCGATCACGTTACGCAATGCCGCCCCGTCCAGCATCGAGATAACGTGACTGCGGTGGGCGACCTGCATGGCGGGTGCGTTGTTATAGCGATCGACCACAATGACCTCGACCCCCAGCCGTTGCAGCTCGATGACGAATTCCTTGCCCAGTTCGCCACCACCACACAGCAGCACGCGGGTCGCGGTTTCCGATAACGGGGTTCCGATCGTTGCCATGACTGGAGTATAGGGTAAATGCCGGCTGTCGGGCATATTCCAGTATCGATCTGGAGTAGAATAGCCGGCTTGTATATCCAGCATAGCAGCAAGTCACGGGAACACGGGAGGGAGTGATGAAAGCACGCGCAGCAGTGGCGTGGGAGTCGAAGCGGCCCCTGGAGATCGAGGAAATTGACGTGGAAGGCCCGCAGGAGGGCGAGGTTCTGCTGCAGGTCGTGGCCAGCGGCGTGTGTCATACCGATGCCTTCACCCTGTCCGGCGCGGACCCCGAGGGCGCGTTTCCCTGTGTGCTCGGTCACGAGGGGGGTTGCGAGGTGCTGGAATGCGGGCCCGGGGTTCGGGACCTCAAGCCCGGCGATCACGTGATCCCCCTGTATATTCCGGAATGCGGGACCTGTGAATACTGCCGCTCGGAAAAGACCAACCTGTGCCAGTCCATTGCCGGCACCGTGTGGACCGGTTACATGCCGGACCAGACACGGCGTTTCTCGAAGAACGGCTCACCGATCTTTCACTACATGGGCTGTTCGACGTTTTCCGAATATACCGTGGTGCCGGAGATCGCGCTGGCGAAGATCAACCCGGCGGCGCCGCTCGACAAGGTGTGCCTGCTCGGCTGTGGCGTGACCACCGGCATTGGCGCGGTGTTGAATACCGCGAAGGTGGAGCCGGGATCGACGGTGGCTGTATTCGGGCTGGGTGGCATCGGGCTGTCGGTGATCCAGGGGGCCGTCATGGCCAAGGCCGGGCGGATCATTGCCATCGATACCAACCCGGACAAGTTCGCAATGGCAACCGCGCTGGGGGCAACCGATTGCATCAACCCGGCTGATTTGAATGTGTCAGTAACGGAAGCCATTGTCGACATGACCAGCGGTGGTGTCGACTACTCGTTCGAGTGCATCGGCAACGTGGACGTGATGCGTGCTGCACTGGAGTGTTGTCACATGGGTTGGGGGGTATCAACGATTATCGGGGTGGCCGGTGCCGGCCAGGAGATCCATACCCGTCCGTTCCAGCTGGTGACGGGGCGTACCTGGAAGGGGACGGCCTTCGGTGGCGTCAAGGGGCGCACCGAGTTGCCCGGTTACGTTGACAAGTACCTGGCTGGCGGAATTGAACTCGACACCATGGTGACGCATACCCTGCCGCTGGAAGAGATCAATACCGCGTTTGACCTGATGCATGCCGGCAAGAGCATCCGCTCCGTCATTATTTTCTGAGAATCCCCGTATGGAACAGATCGAACGTGTGCGGGAGTCCGGTGGCTACCTGAACCGCTATACCCACGAGTCAACCAGCTGCCACTGCACCATGACCTTTTCTGTCTATCAGCCGCCACAGGCAGAGAAGGAAAAGGTGCCTGCGGTTTACTGGTTATCCGGTCTGACCTGCACGGATGACAACTTCCGCACCAAGGCAGGCGCCCAGCGCTACGCCGCAGAACTTGGCCTGGCGCTGGTGATCCCGGATACCAGTCCGCGCGGCGAACAGGTGCCGGACGCGGCCGACCGTTACGACCTGGGGCAGGGCGCCGGTTTCTATGTAAATGCCACGCAACCACCCTGGTCGCAGCACTATCACATGTACGATTACATAACCCGTGAACTGCCGGTGCTGGTGGAAGCGGAACTGCCATTGATCCCGGGGCTGCGTTCCATCAGCGGCCACTCCATGGGCGGGCACGGCGCGTTGATTTGCGCGCTGAAAAATCCCGGCATGTATAAATCAGTTTCGGCCTTCGCCCCGATTTGCAACCCGGTCGCCTGTGGCTGGGGTGAAGGTTGTTTCGGCGCCTATCTCGGTGCTGACCGGGAACAGTGGCAGGCCTGGGATGCCACCTGCCTGGTTGCGGCGGGGGCCGAGGCGGTCCCCCTGTTGATCGACCAGGGCAGCGGGGATGAATTTCTCGCCGAACAGCTGCATCCACAAAAGCTTGAGGTGGTTTGTACAAGGCAAAATATCCCGATAACATTGCGCATGCAGCAAGGCTACGATCACAGTTACCACTTTATTGCGACTTTTATCGGCGAGCACCTGGTCTGGCATGCGCAGGCCCTCCAGGCGTCGTAATGAGGGTCCTGTGGCATTTTCAGACAGGTTATTGGCGCCACCGGCCATCCCCGGCGCCGGTAACTGCCGCTAAGCTGCTGTATTCCGGTGCCTGTTTACCCGAACAACCGGGAGTCATCCATGATACAGATTGTTAGCCGCTGGAATGTTGTCCTGTTTGCCATGCTGTTCATGCTGCTAACGGCGGGTGCCAGTGCGGCGCGTCAGCCAGTACCGTTGCAGCAGACAATCGACCATTTACTGGACACTGTCAGTCAGTCCGGATTGACCTTCCGGCGGAATGGAAAGTCTTTTACCGCGACAGAGGCAGCCCGCCACATGCACAAAAAATATGAACACTTCCGTGATGACATCGGCTCGGTGGAAGACTTTATCCGCTTGTGCGCCACGCGCAGCCTGGTCAGCGGCAAGCCGTATACGCTGGTCGACAAGGACGGGCGCGAGCTGGCAACCGGTGACTGGCTTACCCGGGCGCTGCTCG
>JAUVNM010000126.1 GCA_030599705.1 Gammaproteobacteria bacterium | reverse complement strand
GGAAAAGGGCCCGGAAGCGCCGGCTCCATGTGCAATTAATATAAAGGAAACAGTGAATTATACAGGTTGTTTCCGGAGATAGTTTACATGGCTGTAAAGAAGAAATCAGCGAAATCCAGTACCGTGGCGAAGAAGAAAACCGCTCCGAAGAAAACGGCTGCAAAAAAGACAGCCACGCGTAAAGTGCCAGTTAAAAAGAAGGCCACTGCAGGAAAAACCACAAAAAAGGCAGCCCCGAAGAAAAAGACCGCCGCGAAGGCTGCAATAAAGGCGGCTCCGAAGAAAAAAACCACTGCCAAAAAGGCGGTAAAAAAAGCCGCCCCCGGGAAAAAACGCATGCGCCGCAAGAACGCTTCGGCCCAGATCGGCCCGGTGCCGGGCATTGCGCCCTATGCGGAAAAGCGCGGCGAGGAATACATGAATGAAACCCAGGTCGCCCATTTCAGTAATATCCTTTTGACCTGGAAAAAGGAACTCATGGAGGAAGTCGACCGGACCGTGCACCACATGCAGGACGATGCCGCCAACTTTCCGGACCCGAATGACCGGGCCACGCAGGAATCGGAATTCAGTATGGAATTACGCGCCCGTGACCGTGAGCGCAAACTGATCAAGAAAATCGACGAGTCAATGTACAACCTCGAAAATGATGACTACGGCTATTGCGAGGCCTGTGGCGTCGAGATCGGAGTAAAGCGCCTGGAGGCACGGCCGACCGCAACCCTGTGCATAGACTGCAAGATTCTCGACGAGATCCGTGAAAAACAGATGGGCTAGTCCCGGCATTATCTGGATTCAAAAGAGCCGGCATCTGCCGGCTTTTTTGTTCGCGAGCATGCCCCCGCTCCTGCAGTACCCATGCAAGCATCATAAATGGAAACACCTGACAGCAAACCCACCTACCGCGGCCGGTTTGCGCCCTCACCGACCGGTCCGCTGCATTTCGGTTCCCTGGTCGCCGCGGTCGGCAGTTATCTCGATGCCCGTCATCACGGTGGTGAATGGCTGGTGCGCATGGAAGACCTGGACCCGCCACGCGAGGTGCCGGGTGCAGCCACCGACATACTGCGAACCCTGGAGCGCTACGGCCTGCACTGGGATGGCGAGGTGGTCTACCAGAGTCACAGAAGTGCCGAATACCAGGCGGCACTGGAACGGCTTGACGCGGACGGCCGGCTTTACGGCTGTGCCTGCACGCGCAGGGAAATTGCCGACAATGCCCTGCCTGGCCAGGGCGGTACTATCTACCCGGGGACCTGCCGTGAAGGTCTGCCGGACGGACGCAAGGCACGCGCACTGCGGGTCCGGGTCGATACTACAGAAGTCAACTTCAATGACGGTCTGCAGGGCAGCTCCTCCCAGCAGCTCGGCCGGGATGTCGGCGATTTTGTCGTGCGCCGCGCTGATAACCTGGTGGCCTATCAACTGGCGGTGGTCGTCGATGATGCCGCCCGGCAAATGACGCATATCGTGCGCGGGGCAGACCTGCTGGACTCAACGCCCCGGCAGATCTACCTGCAACGCCTGCTGGGCGTACCGACACCGGCCTACCTGCACCTGCCAGTGGCCATCAACACCACCGGCGAGAAGCTCGGCAAGCAGACCGGCGCGCGCGGCCTTGACACGGCCGACCCGGTAACCGTACTGCCCGACGTGCTGCGCTTTCTGCGGCAGGAATTGCCGCAGTCAACCGGCCCACTGGCGCCGGAAGAACTGCTGGAATGGGCGATCGAACACTGGGACAGCGCCCGCCTGCACGCCGTGCGCACCCGGCCGGCGCCCGCGGAATATCTGGGGAATTGACGCCGGGTAGCGCATCGAACCGGTATGGCTATAATGGCGTACCGCATCGCACAGCACCTACAGGAGAGCGCTTCATGTCTGACAGCAAGATCTATGATGTCCCGGGTCCCGTTGCCGACACGGCCTTTATCGACGCGGCAAAATACCAGGAGCTGTACCGGCAATCGATCGAGGACCCGGCCGGTTTCTGGGCCGAGCAGGCCGAACTCTTCCTGGACTGGGAAAAGCAATGGGACAGCGTCCTCGACTGGGATTACCACAAGGCGCATATCCGCTGGTTTGAAGGTGGCGTACTGAATGCATGCTACAACTGCGTTGACCGGCACCTGGAAACCCGCGGCGAACAGACGGCGCTGATCTGGGAAGGCGATGATCCCGCGGATGATGCAAAAGTCAGCTACCGGGAACTGCATGAACACGTTTGCCAGCTGGCGAATGTCCTGAAGTCACGCGGCGTCCGCAAGGGTGACCGGGTATGCATCTACATGCCGATGATCCCGGAGGCGGTGTACGCCATGCTGGCCTGCGCACGCATCGGTGCGGTGCACTCGGTGGTATTCGGTGGCTTCTCGCCCGAGTCGATCAAGGACCGCATTCTCGATTCCGACTGCCAGACGGTCATTACGGCCGATGGCGGAACCCGCGGCAGCAAGCCGATCGGCCTCAAGGCCAATGTCGACAAGGCGCTGGTGTCCTGCCCGAACGTGCATACCGTGCTGGTGGTCCGGCATACCCGTACGGACATCGATTTCAGGGAACCACGGGATGTCTGGTACCACGAACTCATGGAAGCGGCGTCAGCCGACTGCCCGGCCGAGCCAATGGACGCCGAGGATCCGCTGTTTATTCTCTACACCTCCGGTTCCACCGGCAAACCCAAGGGGGTCCTGCATACCACCGGCGGCTACCTGCTGTACGCCGCCATCACCCACAAGTACATCTTCGACTACCATGATGGCGATATCTACTGGTGTACCGCGGACGTCGGCTGGATCACCGGTCACTCGTATATCGTCTACGGTCCACTTGCCAACGGCGCGACCACGCTGGTCTTCGAGGGTGTCCCGACCTGGCCGGATGCCGCGCGCTTCTGGCAGGTGTGCGACAAGCACAAGGTCAACATCTTCTATACCGCACCGACCGCACTGCGCTCCCTGATGCGGCTTGGCGATGCCCCGGTCAAGCAGACGTCCCGCAACAGCCTGCGACTGCTGGGCACCGTGGGCGAGCCCATCAATCCGGAAGCCTGGGAGTGGTACTACCATGTGGTCGGCGAAGACCGCTGCCCGATCGTCGATACCTGGTGGCAGACCGAGACCGGTGGCATCCTGATCACGCCCCTGCCCGGCGCCACGAAACTCAAGCCGGGCTCGGCCACCCGCCCTTTCTTCGGTATCCAGCCGGCGCTCGTCGACAACGACGGCAAGGTGCTGGAAGGCGCCGCGGAAGGCAACCTGGTCATGACGCATCCCTGGCCGGGGCAGATGCGTGGCGTCTACGGTGACCACCAGCGTTTCGTTGACACCTATTTCAAGGCCTACCCGGGGATGTACTTCACCGGGGATGGCGCACGCCGCGATGCGGACGGCGATTACTGGATCACCGGCCGCGTCGACGACGTGCTCATTGTCTCCGGGCACAACCTCGGGACCGCGGAACTGGAAAGTGCGCTGGTCCTGCACGAGGCCGTGGCCGAGGCCGCAATTGTCGGTTACCCGCATGACATCAAGGGACAGGGCATCTACGCCTACGTCACCCTGGTCACTGGCATCGAACCGAGCGATGCACTGCGCGCGGAACTGATCAAACTGGTCCGCAGCGAGATCGGCCCGATCGCCACGCCGGACATTATCCAGAGGGCACCGAGCCTGCCGAAGACCCGTTCCGGCAAGATCATGCGGCGTATCCTGCGCAAGATCGCGGCCAACGAAATGGACTCGCTGGGCGATACCTCGACGCTGGCCGACCCGTCCGTCGTCGACGACCTGATCGAGAACCGCGTCTCCGCCTGACCTGAATGATCGTCACCAGCCGCTTCAGGCCCGCCTGGTGGCTGCCCGGTGCTCACCTGCAAACGCTGTACCCGACGTTTGCACGGCGTCGCAGCTACCCCGAATGCCAGCGTGAACGGCTGGAGCTGGCGGACGGCGACTTCCTCGATATTGACTGGACCGGCAACACCCGGGGCCCTGTCGTGCTGGTGCTGCACGGGTTGGAAGGTTCACTCGAATCCCACTATACCGGCGGCATCCTCGCTGCACTGGCTGCACAGGGTTTCCATGCCGGCCTGATGTATTTCCGCGGCTGCAGCGGTGAACCCAACCGCTTGCCACGAAGTTACCATTCCGGTGATACCGGTGACCTGCAAACGGTCATCCGGCACATCGGCAAAACCAGCCCGGGCCAGCCGCTTGCCGTTATCGGTTATTCGCTGGGTGGCAATGTCCTGTTGAAGTGGCTGGGGGAACCGGGCAACAAGGCAACCATCGCGACCGCTGTCGCGGTATCGGTCCCGTTTGACCTGGACCGGGCCGCACGCCGGCTGGAACGGGGCCTGTCACGCATCTACCAGATCCACTTGCTGAAAAAGCTCCGCCAGTCCGTGCGGGACAAGGCCGGCTTACACTCCCCGCCGGTCCCGCTGCAGGAGCTTGCGGGGCTGAAAACATTCCGGCAGTTTGATAATGCCATTACCGCCCCGCTGCATGGCTTCCGCGATGTGGATGACTATTACTCGCAGTCAAGCAGCCGCCAGTATATTCGCCATATCGACACCCCGACGTTGATACTCCATGCCCTCGACGATCCGTTTCTCCCGCCTGCCGCCATCCCGAAGGACGCGGAACTCGGTCACGCGGTAACACTGGAACTGTCACGCCACGGCGGCCATGTCGGCTTTGTCGGCGGGCACACGCCCCATGCCGCCGACTACTGGCTGGAGCAGCGCATCTGCAGGCATTTACAGGAATACCGGTAACCCACATTCCTTACGGTAATCGGGGCGCTCTGGAAAGAACCTTAAGATAATATCGTAACTATTTGTATTTATTTGTATATAAATGTCATTCCCGCATACTATATTAAAGCGCACCAGCGACCTGGCCGCTACAGTGGTCATGTCAGCCACACCCTGCGGCAATCATGCAGCAGACAGTGAACAACGAACCAGGTGCTCGCATGCGAACAGAAATACCTGTCCTGATCCTGCTCATGGCAACCACCGGTGCAGCCACTGCCAGTGACATCTGGCAAAGCCTGTTCATGGAAAAACTGCGTGATGCGTCCAGGGGTGACAGTACCGCACAGTATGATGTTGGTTCGATGTACCAGAGCGGTCGTGGCGTCGCGGCCGATCGCGGCAAGGCAATCGAGTGGTACACCAAGGCGGCCGAACAGGACAACCCGAACGCCGTTTCCCGGCTGGAATTGATGCAGGCCAATGAGTTGCGCTTCACCAGGACCGAAGTGCGTGCCGCCCAGGACGATGCCGACAGCCAGTTCGATCTCGGCAACATGTATGAAAAAGGCATCGGCACGGATATCAATTACGGGCAGGCACGCAACTGGTACGGGAAGGCTGCTGCCACAGGACATACAAACGCAAACTTCAAGCTGGGACTGATGCACCATGAAGGCACCGGTATAAAACAAAACAACAAAACGGCATTAATCTGGTTCAGGGACGCCGCAGAGAAAGGCAGCAGCCCGGCACAATATTATCTGGGCAAGTTGTACGCCTCCGGATCCGGTGTACCTCAGGATTACGCCATGTCCCTCGAATGGTATTCCCGGGCTGCCGATGGTGGCTTCGACCAGGCCAGGGGCGCCATGGCAATCAGCATGACCACGAGCATAATTTTTTGTATTTTCAATGTAATGACCTCAACGTAAACTAATTCATTGTGAACTTTCGGCGGGCCGAATTGCCGGGTGTTGTAGCCCTGCCCTGTCTCGAATCAACGCAGTCTACCGGTTCCCGGGCAGCTACATAAGACTAGCGCCGACGTCCGCCACCACCGCGTCCACCGC
>JAUVNM010000017.1 GCA_030599705.1 Gammaproteobacteria bacterium | reverse complement strand
GGTCCATGGTAATAACCAGTTTGCCCGCATCGAGGTGCTCACGCACCGCCTCAATGACGGCCAGCCGTGCACTGGCATCCTTGTCACCGCTTTTCGCCACCCTGGCAACCCGGTTGAGGGCCTTTTCCACGGTTTCCAGGTCTGCCAGGGCCAGTTCGGTATTGATCACTTCGATATCACGCAACGGGTCCACGCTGCCGCTGACGTGTACGACATTCTCGTCATCGAAGCAGCGCACCACCATGCAAATGGCGTCGGTCTCGCGAATGTTGGCAAGGAACTTGTTGCCAAGTCCTTCACCTTTCGAGGCCCCCTCGACCAGGCCGGCAATGTCGACAAACTCCATGGTAGTATGGATGGTCTTCTGCGGCTTGACAATCTCTGCCAGCGCGTCGAGACGCGGGTCGGGAATCGGTACAATGCCGATGTTCGGGTCAATGGTACAGAACGGATAGTTTTCCGCCTGTATCCCTGCCTCGGTCAGGGCATTGAACAGGGTGGACTTGCCGACATTGGGCAGGCCGACGATGCCGCATTTGACGCTCATTAATAAATAAAAATCTTTGCCACAGAGATCACACGACTGCAGGGATGCAGGAGGTAGAGCAACGCAGGAGCAGTTGCCGAGAGCACACTGAGAAAAAAATCATTTTGGGCTCTTTTACTTTGTGTTCTCTGTGAACTCTGTGGCTGATCTTATATTTCATTAGATATCGGTATCTGCCGTATGCAGGGACTTCATGGCCTTGTCCAGCTTGCCGGCGACAATATCCGGCAGCACCCGGATCGCCCTGTCTATTGCACCGTCGATCAGGGTCCTGTCTTCCCGTGACGGTGGTTTCAGGACATGACCGGTCACATCGCCCCGGTGCCCGGGATGACCGATTCCAAACCGGAGGCGCAGAAAATCGTTGCCGCCGAGATTCGGTATCAGGTCACGCAACCCGTTATGGCCGCCATGACCACCACTCTTCTTCAGCCTGACCACGCCGGGCTCCAGGTCAAGGTCATCGTGCACAACAAGGATCGCATTCCGCGGTATCCGGTAAAACCCGGCCAGGGCCGCCACCGGCGGACCGCTGCAGTTCATGAAATCCATTGGTTTCTGCAGGCGGCAGTCATACCCGTGAATTCCGCAACGGGCGACATCGCTCTTGTACTTGCTCTCGTGATGAAACTGCGCGGAGTATTTGCGGGCGACGGCATCCACAAACCAGAACCCGGCATTATGCCGGGTCTGTTGGTACTTTGCCCCGGGATTGCCCAGCCCCGCGACGAGCTGTATCACAGACAAGAAAATGACCTGTCAGTCGGATTTCTCGCCGTCACCGGCTTCCTCGCCACCCTCGGCGGCAGCTTCTGCCTCACCTTCTGCGGCAGGCGCTTCCTCGACTTCCTCGACAACCCGCTTGACATGGATGGAAACCACGGCCAGGTCATGCCCTTCACCACGGGCCAGTTCCAGCAGCGTTACACCCTCCGGCACCTTCAGGTCAGACAGGTGCAGCGCGTCCCCGATCTCCAGCCCGGAAATATCAATCTCGATATATTCCGGCAGGTTCTTCGGCAGACATTCGATCAGGACTTCCGTCAGGTCATGCGAGACCAGCCCGCCGGCCTTGACGCCCGGCGCGGTGTCTTCCCCGATAAAGTGCAGCGGGGCATGGGTCTTGAGTTTCTCGGTGGCGCTGACACGCTGCAGGTCCATGTGCTGGACCGAGGGCTTGCTCGGATGGCGCTGCAGGTCCCGCAGAATGGCCTGGGTTTCACTGCCGCCGACCTTGATCGTCAGGATGTGCGAGTAAAAGGCCTCGTGTTCCAGGTTGCGGATGATCTCGTTGTGAGACAGCGTCAGTGACTCCGGGTCTTTCCCGCCGCCATACATGATGGCGGGTACCTTGCCGGCACGACGCAGGCGGCGGCTCGCACCCTTACCTGTGTCACTGCGCGGCTCTGCATTTAGTTCAAAACTGATAGCCATGTTGGTTCTCCGGATACTTGCCTTGCGGCATTTGTGTTGCGCCTGTCCCGCGACCAGGAAAGGCAAGGTGCAGATGCATGCCCCGGTCGGGCAAACATCCACGTAGATCCCCCTCTCCCTTTCAGGGGAGGGATTACAGGTACTCAATCCATATACATGGAACTGACCGATTCCTCATCACTGATGCGGCGCATGGTCTCGGCCAGCATGGTAGCAATGCTCAACTGCCGAATCTTTTTACAGTTCCTGGCATCCTCACGTAACGGGATGGTATCCGTCACCACCAGCTCATCGAGCTCTGATGCCTCGATATTCTCGACCGCCGCGCCGGACAGCACCGGGTGCGTGCAGTAGGCCAGCACCCGTGCGGCGCCCTGCTCTTTCAGTGCCAGCGCTGCCAGACACAGGGTACCCGCGGTATCCACGAGGTCGTCGATCAGGACGCAGGTACGCCCCCTGACCTCGCCGATAATATTCATCACCCGGGCCTCGTTTGGTTGTGGCCGGCGCTTGTCGATAATGGCCAGGTCGGCGTCATCCAGCCGCTTCGCAAGTGCACGCGCCCTGACCACGCCACCGACATCGGGCGACACCACGATGAGGTCCGGGTATTTCTGCCGCCAGATGTCGCCCAGCAATATCGGCGAGGCATACACGTTGTCGACAGGGATATCAAAGAACCCCTGGATCTGGTCCGCATGCAGGTCAACCGTCAGTACCCGGTCGGCCTTCACCGTGCCGATCAACTGCGCGACTACCTTCGCGGTGATGGGCACCCGTGCAGCACGCGGCAGGCGGTCCTGGCGAGCATAACCGAAGTACGGCATCACCGCGGTAATCCGCCAGGCCGAGGAGCGGCGCAGCGCATCAATCATGACCAGCAACTCCATCAGATTGTCATTGGTCGGCGCACACGTCGGCTGCACGATGAAAACGTCCTTGCCACGGACATTTTCCATAATTTCAACCTGGACCTCGGCATCGCTGAACTTGTCCACGATGGCATTGCCGAGCTGCAGCCGCAACCTGGTGACCATATCCTGGGCCAGCTGCGGATTTGCATTACCGGCAAACACCATCATGCGGGTGTTGTCATCGGATGCTGGTATGCCGTTCATCATGTGTCAGTCCTGGGGACACCTGTTTCCTGTTCACATCACAACAATTTTAATATGGCTGGGGCGGCAGGGTTCGAACCTGCGCATGCGGGGATCAAAACCCCGTGCCTTACCACTTGGCTACGCCCCATCAACGGCGATGCGGTGCATGAACCATTCCGTAGAACGGGTTAGTTACGTCATTACCGCCTGCAGTGGTGACCGGTTCATTCCCCTGGCGACAAACGCCGTCCAGTCCGGGGGAACCTGCCGTTCCACCGACCGGGCCTCTGGCTCCGACTCGAAGGCGGCAAACACGCATGCGCCGGTCCCGGTCAGCCGGGCCGGGGCATGGCTATTCAGCCAGTCAAGTGCCGCGGCAACCTGCGGATATCTGTGCCGTACCACGGCCTCGCAGTCGTTGTGACCAGCGCCGGAAAGAAAGGCGCGTATTGTCAGCTGCGGCGTATCCCGTGTCAATTCCGCGGCGGAAAAAATATTGGCCGTTGACACGCTTACCGGCGGCACCACGACCAGAAACCACGGCTCAGGGAGGGTCAGGGACGTCAGGATTTCACCGATCCCCTCGGCCCAGGCCGCCTCCCCGTGGAGGAAGACCGGTATATCCGCCCCCAGCTCAAGACCCAGCCTGGCCAGCTCCCCGGCATTGAGACCAGTGTCCCAGAGCCGGTTGAGCGCCCACAGGGTGGTCGCCGCATCGGAACTGCCGCCACCCAGGCCACCCCCCGGGGGCACGCATTTATCATTATAGATATCAACGCCCTTGCTGGTTCCGGAAATGACTTGCAAGCGCCTGGCGGCACGCACGCACAGGTCAGCCGTCGCGGGAACGCCGGCCGGACCCCCATAGCGGCGAATCGTCCGGTCTGCGGTGATATCGAAACACAACCGGTCCACCCGATCGAGAAACTGGAACACCGTCTGCAGGGTATGGTAACCATCCTCCCGCCGCCCGGTGATGTGCAGGAACAAATTCAGCTTGGCCGGAGCCGGCCACGGCCCGCTGGCCGTTGCGGGTATCTGCAGGCCGGTCACGGAACCGGTCCCGGCGGTGAGGCCAATGGCGGAGACACGGTCCACTCATCGACTACCAGGGTAACCGAAATATCTGCCGCCTCCAGGCGCATCCGCGTGGGCCAGTCCCGCCCGGCAACTGCCTGGTAGCGGGTGTAGGTGATATCCCAGCCGGACTGCTCCAGCCGGGCGAGCCGCCCCTGGTTGTCCGTGGCAAACCCGGCATCTCCCCCTGGCGCAGGTATGCCGCGTACCCAGTAGCGCAGGCCGGTCACAGGTAGTTGCCAGCCGGTCACGGACAGGACCAGTGCATCGGCATCCCGGGCCACATACTGCCGCCCTTCCCCGGTCTGCAAGCGGACCGTCCCGTCGACAGCACCGCTGACCTGCAGCGCACCCTGCCCCAACGGGCCAGTCAGATTCAGCCGGTAGCGTCCGGCGGATTCGTGCCAGTTCATCCCGGCATGCCAGCCCTGCTCTTCCCGGACCAGTGAGACACGGCCCCGAAAGCCCCAGGACGCATAGTCCGGTATCACGGGATCAAAGACTGCCGCCGCTGCGGGCGGTGCTTCGGGCTGGCTGGCGCACCCGGCCAGTGCCAGGACCAGCCCGACCATAAAGGACTTCACGGCTGGTAGCGTTGCATTACTTCCCGGAGTATCGGGTTGTCCGGATCTTTCTCCAGGGCCGTTTCCCAGACCCGGCGCGCCCCGTCCCGGTCACCGCTTGCCCACAGCACCTCTCCCAGATGAGCACCGATCTCGCCATCACCGGACAGCTCGAAAGCCTGCCGCAGGTACTCCTGTGCCTGGTCCAGGTTGCCAAGCCGGTAATGCACCCATCCCAAACTGTCCACGATGGCCGGGTCATCCGGTTCCTGCGCGTAGGCCTGTTCGATGTAAACCAGCGCCTCGGCATAGCGATCCGTGCGATCGGCAAGCGTGTACCCGAGCGCATTCAATGCCCGGACGTTATCGGGATCGTTTTCCAGAATGTGCTGCAAATCCTGTATCGCAATATCCAGGTGGTCGGTTCTTTCCGCCACGAGAGCACGGGCATACAACAGTTTCTCATCATCCGGATGGTTCCGCAGGGCCTCTGTATACAGCTCGAAGGCCTCATCATCCAGACCGGAATCTGACAGTATCTGGCCCTCGATCAGGTAGAGATCAACGGCATTCTCCGGATTGTTCCTGCGCAACGCCTGGACCTCGCGGCGCACATCCTCCAGCCGGCCCTGATCGATCATGATCCGGGACAAGCGCAGCCGTGACTGCGTCCAGTACTCGCCGGATTCCACCTGGCGGTACCAGTCCACCGCCGCATCGTTATCACCGCTTTCTTCCGCTGCGTACCCGAGGTAGTAATAAACGGCCTCCAGTTTATCCCCCCGTTCCAGCAGGATATGCAGATGTTGCTCTGCCGACTTGATGTTCCCGGTTTCCAGCTCCAGCAATGCGAGCGAAAAAACCGCATCATTATTCTCCGGCTCCAGTTTGACGACCTTGCCGAACTGGTTCATGGCCTCCTGCACGTCACCGCCTTCCAGCAACAGCCGCCCATAGGCAAACCGCAGGTTGGCATGGTCCGGCTGCTGTTCAACGGCCTGCGCGAGGGCTGCGGTCGCCTGTGATTTTCTGTCCAGGCGGACCAGTATCTGCGCCCTGAGGATCTCCGCTTCCGCCAAATCCGGCTGCAGCTGCAGGGCCGCATCAGCCGCGGCCAGCGCACGCTCGGGTTCATCCGCATGCAGCGCCAGTCGACTCACGGCCAGGTGGGCGTGCGGACTGTCGGGATAACGGCTGGCCAGCTGTTCCATGGCCGCCAGTGCCTCTGCCTTTTCTGCGTGGCGTGCAAACACGGCGGTCGCCAGCAGGAAGCCATCCTCCTGGTTCCCGGCATTGGCAACCAGGTAATCAAGCTGCGTGACAACCTCATCCATGTCACCCAGATTCAGGGCGAGGGTAGTAACCGTCTTGCGGGCCTCGACACTTGACGGGTCGAGTTCCAGCCAGTGGCGTGCGGCACGCAGCGCCGCCTTGTAATTCTTTCCATAGGCCGCAATCTGCACGGCGCGTTCGGCCACCCGGGGATCGTTGGAGCCCAGCGCCGCCTGCAGGTAATGGGGTGTCGATATATCCAGCCGGCCACGCTGCCCGGCAATCTCCGCCAGCAAGATGTCGTAGAGGGTTTCCTGTGTCAGTGACTCGGTTACTACCTCCCCCGTGCTGTCTGCCGCCGCTGCAACACTGGCAGATGGCGCCTGTGGCTCGATGGTCTCTTCATCTGCAGGTCTGGCGGTGTCCTTACCGTGCATTGCCGTACAGGCAACCTGTGTCAATCCAGTCATCACGAGCAACGCGACACATGCCGGCAGCCCGGTCATGGGTAATCTTTTCAGTTTCATGGTCATTATTCTAACAGCTTGCTCCTGCAATGGTTCCTGTACAATGACAGCTGAATGGCCTGAGGTTTCCGTTCCACCGGCCCTCCACCGGCTTGCCGGTAGTGGCTCAGTTTGGCGTCAAATCTGTCTGGCGGAATAAATTCCGCCCTACAACACCGTCCTTTGTAGGGCCGAATTTATTCGGCCTGCCACAAATTGAGCCACTACCGGTATGCCCAGCAGCTTGTATTCTGGGACCCCGCCATGCAGAATTTCAGGCTTTTCTCGGGGCATTTCCTGTTTCGGCATGTATCTGACAATCCTTGGCATTAATCATCGCACTGCCCCCGTGGAGGTCCGCGGGCAGGTTGCGTTCCCGCCGGATCAGCTGCCGCGCGCCCTGGGCGAGATTACCGGTCTCGATACTGTCCGGGAAGCCGCCATCCTGTCGACCTGCAACCGGACCGAACTGTACTGCTCCAGCCAGTCCGACACGCTGGAAGCGGTGACCGACTGGCTGTGCGCATATCACGGCCTGGGCAAGGATACACTGCAACCGCACCTGTATTCATTCGAAGGCGCCGCTGCCGTGCGCCACATGTTGCGGGTTGCCGCCGGCCTGGATTCCATGATCCTGGGCGAACCGCAGATCCTCGGGCAGATGAAACACTGCTTCCAGGAGGCGTGTCGGGCGGGTGCACTCGACACCTTAGTCAGCCGGTTGTTTCAGCATACCTTTTCAGTGGCAAAACAGATTCGCACCGACACGGCCATCGGTGCCAGCCCGGTGTCGGTTGCCTTTGCCGCCGTCAGCCTGGCGCGCCAGATATTCGGGCGCCTTGATGAACAGACCACCCTGCTGATCGGCGCCGGTGAAACCATCGAACTCGCGGCACGGCACCTGAACGAACACGGCATCGGCAAGATGATTATCGCCAATCGCACCCCGGAACGCGCCCAGCAGCTGGCTGTTCAGTTCAACGGCTACGGGGTCTCGCTGGACCAGATCCCGGCACACCTGGCAGAGGCAGACATTATTATCTCCTCGACCGGGAGCCCGGATTTTATCCTCGATAAGGACATGGTCCGTGCCGCACTGCGCGGCCGCAAGCACCGGCCGGTGTTCATGGTAGACATTGCGGTCCCCGGCGATATCGACCCGAAGGTGGCCGGCCTTGATGATGTGTACCACTACACTGTCGATGATCTCCAGCAGGTCATCGAGGAAAACCTGCAATCCCGCCGGGAAGCCGCTGAACAGGCCGAGGATATTATCGAGATTCAGACCGGGCACTTCATGGCCTGGATAAAATCACTGGATGCCGTGCCTGCCATCCGCGCCTACCGCGACCATGCCAGTGCCATCGGTGACGCCGAACTCGAGAAGGCCCGCCAGCTATTGGCCGGCGGCGAAGACCCGCACCAGGTCATGGAGTCACTGGCCAGGAATATCATCAACAAACTGGCCCATGACCCCTGTGTCAACCTGCGCGCGGCGGTCGATCAGGGAAAGACCAGCCTGCTGGAGACGGTACGCACCCTGTTCAGCCTGAAAGACAGGAACCAGGGGTAGTGGCTCAATTCGGCATCAAGTTTGTCTGGCGGAATAAATTCCGCCCTACAACACCATTCTTTAGTAGGGCCGAATTTATTCGGCCTGGTACCGACTGAGCCATGAAAGAATCCATCGTCAGAAAACTCGAGGGCATCGAGGAGCGTCACAACGAGGTCAGCGCCCTGCTCGCGGATGCCGAGACCATTGCCGACCAGGACCGGTACCGGCAGCTGTCGATGGAATACGCGCAGCTCACGCCCGTGGTTAACAATTTTCAGGCCTGGCGGCAGGCCCGGGGGAATGCCAGTTCTGTGCAGGAGATGCTCCGGGACCCGGACCCCGACATGCAGGCGCTGGCCGGCGAGGAGCTGGCAAGCGCCACCGCACGGATCGAGGAACTCGAACTCGAGCTGCAGAAACTGCTGCTGCCAAAAGACCCGCACGACAACAGCAACATCTTCCTCGAAATCCGCGCCGGCACCGGCGGTGACGAGGCAGCCCTGTTCGCCGGTGACCTGTTCCGGATGTATTCGCGCTATGCGGAACAGCGCAAGTGGCCGATCGAGATCCTCAGTGAAAGCCCGGGAGAACACGGTGGTTACAAGGAAATCATTGCACGCCTCATTGGCCAGGGGGCCTATTCACGGCTGAAATTCGAGTCCGGCGCCCACCGGGTGCAACGGGTGCCGGAAACCGAATCCCAGGGGCGCATCCATACTTCCGCCGCCACCGTGGCCATCCTGCCCGAGGCCGACGCGGTCGATCCGGTGGAGATCAATCCCGCCGATCTCAAGGTCGACACGTTTCGTGCCTCCGGGGCCGGCGGCCAGCACGTCAACAAGACCGACTCCGCCATCCGCCTGACCCACCTGCCGACCGGCATCGTGGTGGAATGCCAGGACGAACGCTCGCAGCACAAGAACCGCGCCCGCGCCATGTCGCTGCTGGCGGCACGCCTGCTCGATGCCGAGCTCGAAAAACAGAAGACCGAGGAGACCGAGACCCGCCGTTCGCTGGTCGGCAGCGGCGATCGCTCGGAACGCATCCGCACCTACAACTTCCCGCAGGGGCGCATTACCGATCACCGCATCAATCTCACCCTCTACAAGCTCGACGACATCATGGCCGGTAACCTCGATGCAGTCATTGACCCGCTGATCAACGAAAACCAGGCCGACCAGCTGGCCGCGCTGGAATCACAGGGTCAGTAATTCGATCTTTCACAGTGAACGGCACCACCCTGTCCATCAAGACGCTGCTGGCACAGGCTGTCCAGACACTCGCAACGGATAGTGCACAACTGGATGCCGAGGTCCTGCTTGCCGCCTGTCTCGGCAAGCCACGCAGTCACCTGCATGCCTGGCCGGAGCGCTGCGTCGGGGCAGAACAGCAGGCACAATTCCTGGCATGGCTGCAGCGCCGGACAGCGGGCGAACCGGTCGCCCACCTGACCGGCCGGCGGGAATTCTGGTCGCTGGACCTGACCGTGACGGTCGACACATTGATACCGCGCCCGGAGACCGAATCCATGGTGGCACTGGCACTGGAAAAGATTCCGGATGACAGGAGCGCGCACATCGCCGACCTCGGTACCGGGACCGGTGCGATTGCACTGGCCATAGCCAGCGAGCGGCCGAACGCGGAAATACTCGCTACGGATATCTCGGCACGGGCGCTGGCTGTCGCGACACAGAACGCACAGCGCCTCGAACTCCGGAATGTGCAGTTCGTCGCGGGCTCGTGGTGTGTCCCGCTGACTGACCGGCTGTTTGATTTCATCCTGAGCAATCCACCCTACATTGCCGATGCAGACCCGCATCTGCAGGCAGGCGACGTCCGCCATGAACCGCGCAGCGCGCTGGCAGCCGGGCCACAGGGCCTGGACGACCTGCAACGGCTGGTCCGCTGTGCCGCCGGCCACCTTGCCGGCAATGGCTGGCTGATCGTGGAACATGGCTACGACCAGGGCGATCGTGTCAGGCAGCTGTTTACTGGATCAGGGTACCGGGACATCAGCGACCACATGGATGATGCCGGAATCAGCCGCGTCACCATGGGCAGAAAATAAACAGGCTCTTCCCCTGATCGAGTGGGTAGCACCTGCTCAGCAAGGTCACTCGAGGCCCAGGGAGAAGGTGAGACCGGGAACCGGTCGAGAAGCTGGCCTGGGCCATGGACTTGCAGCGGCCCCTGACAAGAGGGCTGCCGGGGCGGCGGATTCACGCTCGACAGGTGCTACCCACTCGATCAGGGGAAATACCAATAAACAGGGCCGCCAGTGAACTTGTAATTTTCCGGCATAGGATTACGATTAAAATATGCTGGAGAAGCTGAAACACCGGTCTATCAGAATTTGCCCGTCTCCGGATGACCCGGATGTCGTCAAGTCAGCCACCGAACTGTTGAAAGATGTAAAGGGCGTTCTCAACGTACGCATCGCCTCCCCGAACCGGCTGGTCGTGAGTTACAACGTCCGTCGTATCACCCTGCAGATTATCGAGGCCCTGCTCACGGAATTCGGATTCAAACTGCAGACTTCCCTGTTCTGCCGCCTCATGCGCAACCTGTGCTACTACATCGAAGACAACGAGTGCAGCAACCCGATACATGATCAGGCGGAATGTACACGCGACGCCTTTATCACCCGCTACATCCGGCGCAAGCACGGCTGCCGCGACCATCGTCCCGAATACCTGCGCCGGTACCTGTAAACAAAAGCACGTAAAAATCTTTCTCCCGCAGAGGCGCAAAGGCGCAGAGAAATTCCTGACAAATAGAAAATACTGCCACAGAGGCCACAGAGATAACCAAAGCTGATGAAAATTTCAGTTAATTATGATTAATAGCTTGTAATGATTTAATACCGATATATTCTGACAAAGTGCCTGCAGGATAAGGTCATCTCTCTGTGTCCTCTGTGAGCTCTGTGGCTTTTTATTTCTTCTCTGCGCCTTTGCGCCCCTGCGTGATATTTTCTTTGCTGATCCAAAACAATGAATGACGAGCAGTTGTTGCGCTACAGCCGGCAGATCATGTTGCCGCAGGTGGATGTCGCTGGCCAGGAAAAGCTGCTGGCCTCTCACGCACTGATCATCGGCGCCGGGGGCCTCGGGTCGCCGGCCGCGATCTACCTCGCCGCTGCCGGTATCGGCAATATAACCATTGCCGATGGTGACGTGGTCGAACTGTCCAACCTGCAGCGCCAGATCCTGCATCACGATGCCGACATCGGCATACCGAAAACCACATCCGCCAGGGGCACGCTCACAGCCATCAACCCCGACATCACCGTCACCGCCCTGCCCGAACGCCTGCAGGGAGAAAACCTGGATTCAGTCATGAACAACGTGGACGTGGTGCTCGACTGCAGCGACAACTTTGCCACCCGCTTTGCCGTCAATGCCGCCTGCGTGAAACACCGGACTCCGCTGGTGTCCGGCGCTGCGGTCCGCCTCGAGGGCCAGCTGACCGTCTTGCTTCCAGGCAGAGAAAACAGCCCGTGTTACAGTTGCTTATACCGGGAAGGTGCGGAAGACGATCAGACCTGTTCCGGGAACGGCGTGCTCGCGCCCGTCGTTGGCATCATCGGCAGCCTGCAGGCGCTGGAGGCCATCAAGGTCATCCTGCAGATCGGTGACATCCTGTGCGGCCGCCTGGTGGTGTTCGACGGCATGACCCATGAGTGGCGCACCCTGACCATAGCGCGCGACCCCGGTTGCCCGGTGTGCGGTACTAGTGAATGTTGAAACCGATACCACGGAGCATGTTGATTGCCGCACAGCCCGTAGTGTTTGCAACAAGCGGCGTCTCCGGAAACTCGCGCCGTACCGGGTATTCCTTGCGCAAGCGGTCAAAATAAACCGGATGTTCATCAACGTCCAGTGACACGATACTGCGCAGCCTCCGGTCATCCTGGCGCACATCATAGGAATGAAACACCGCGGCCCTGAGGACATCCTGTCCTGGCTCATCCAGCTGTAACGCACACCGTTCAGGCAAGTCATCCCCGGCATGCCACCCCTGCGATGCAAGCCCGAAATACTCACAGGCAGCCCGGTAAATCATCTCCGTGCCGCGCAGCTTGCCGTCCAGGCTGTAGCCGGCGATATGCGGCGTGCCCAGCGCAACCTTCTCAAGCAATGCGGTGTTGATGGCCGGCTCCCCTTCCCATACATCCAGCACCACGGACAGGTCATCCCGCTGATCGAGGACACGTTCCAGTGCCTGGTTATCAACCACCGCACCGCGTGCAGCATTGATGAGGATCGCGCCCGGCCCGAGGCTTTCAAGAAAGGCCTGGTCTACCAGGTGATGTGTCGGGTACTTGCCGGTCTGCGTTAATGGCACGTGCAGGGTAATGATGTCGGTCCGCAGGATCTCGGCAAGTTCCACAAAGTCATTATGTCCGCCCTGTGCCTGCAGCGGCGGATCGTTGATCAGGCAGCGCATCCCCAGGACCGCCAGTTTCTGCTGTACTCGTGAGCCGACATTGCCGCAACCGACGATTCCCACACTTTTGTCTGCCGGGTCGAAAGCGTCGCGCTCGGCCAGTGCCAGTATTGCACTGACGACATATTCCGCAGCCGAGGTGGCATTGCTGCCGGGCGCGGTTGCAAAACCGATCGCGTGTTGCTCGAGGTAGTCACGGTCAACGTGGTCATACCCGATGGTGGCCGAGCCGACAAAACGCACCCGTGAGCCTTCCAGCAGGTCGTGCCCGACCTTTGTTACCGAGCGTACCAGCAGGATATCGGCAGTGCGTACATCAGCGGCGCACAGCTGGCGGCCGGGCAGCAGGGTCACCTCGCCCAGGGTCGAGAAGGCCTGCTGCACGCAGGGGATGTTTTCATCGGCGATGATTTTCATGGGTTAATAATGAATCTTGCACAGAGGCGCTGACAAAAACAATCTGCCACAGAGGTCACAGAGAAATAATTTTTTCCTGTCAGTACTTTAGCATTTGTTATCTCTGTGTGCTCTGTGGCAGAGTCTTTTCCAGGCTATTTCATGCGTCGAGGATCTTCCGGAGTAGCTCGTTGACCTGTTTCGGGTTGGCCTTGCCCTGCGTGGCCTGCATGACCTGGCCGACGAAATAGCCCAGCAGCTTGGTCTGCCCGTTGCGGTACTGCTCCAGCTGTTTCGGATTGTTCTCGATCACTTCCTTGACGATGCCCTCGATCGCGGAGGAATCGGAAATCTGTTTGAGACCCTTGCTCTCGATAATGGCATCGGCCGGACCCTCACCGTTGAACATGTCCTGGAACACCTGCTTGGCAAGCTTTCCGGAGATGGTGCCGTCCTCGATACGC
>JAUVNM010000022.1 GCA_030599705.1 Gammaproteobacteria bacterium | reverse complement strand
CGTTGCTGTTCTTCGTGCTGGTGACCAGCCTGTTTCCGCTGGGGATCGGCGCCTATCCCGAACTGCTGGAGGCCGTTGGCCCCGGGATCATCTGGGTCGCCGCCCTGCTCGCGGCCCTGCTGTCGCTGGACGGAATCTTTCGCTCCGATTTCGAGGACGGCACCCTGGAGCAGTTGCTGCTGAGCTCCCACCCGGTATCGGTACTGATGCTGGCCAAGGTACTGGCGCACTGGCTGGTGACCGGGCTGCCGCTGCTGCTGGTTGCCCCCCTGCTCGGCATCCTGCTCGGCCTGCCCGCGGATGCCATCCGGGTCCTGCTGCTGACCCTGCTGCTGGGTACCCCGGTGCTGAGCCTGCTGGGCGCCGTCGGGGTGGCGCTGACGGTGGGCCTGCGCAAGGGGGGGATGATCCTGTCGCTGCTCGTGTTACCCTTATATGTACCGCTACTGATTTTTGCTGCAAACGCCGTTGATACAGCCGCGGCCGGCCTCCCGGTTACCGCCCACCTGTCATTTATCAGTGCCCTGCTGGTGCTGGCGCTCAGCCTGTCGCCACTGGCCACAGCGGCGGCCCTGCGCATCAGCCTGAGTTGATATGTTCAATAATTTCTTTCACAAGATGGCCTCGCCGAAATACTTCTACCGTATTTCCGGTCAACTGCTGCCGTGGCTGGCCGTGGCGTTTGTCCTGGCAGCAGTGGCGGGACTCTACTACGGGCTGGTCGTTGCCCCGCCGGATTACCAGCAGGGCGACAGCTACCGCATCATGTTCGTGCACGTCCCGGCGGCGTGGATGTCACTGTTCATCTATATCGTCATGGCCGGGGCCGGGGCCATTGGTCTCGTCTGGCGCATCAAGCTGGCCGAGGTGGTCTCCATCAGCAGCGCAACCGTCGGCGCCTCCTTCACCTTCCTCGCACTGGTAACCGGTTCCATCTGGGGCAAACCGATGTGGGGGACCTGGTGGGTATGGGATGCACGCCTGACCTCCGAACTGATCCTGCTGTTCCTGTATCTCGGCATCATCGCCCTGCATAACGCCATCGACGACAAGCGCACGGCCGCAAGAGCCACGGCCATTCTCGCCATTGTGGGCGTGATCAACATCCCCATCATCCATTATTCGGTAGAATGGTGGAATACGCTGCACCAGGGCCCGACGGTGACCAAGTTCGATGCACCGTCGATCCATATCAGCATGCTGATACCCCTGCTGCTGATGGCGCTGGCATTCAAACTTTATTACGCCCTGGTGGTGCTGATGCGCGCCCGCTGTGAAGTGCTGGAGCGCGAACGCCACACCGGCTGGGTGAAACAACTCGCGGAGTCGCAATGAACCTGAATGAATTTCTAAATATGGGCGGGTATGCGTTTTACGTATGGACTTCCTACGGCATCACGCTGCTCGTCCTGCTCGCCAACGTAATTGGCCCTGCACGCCTGCGCCGGAAGTTGCTGGTCGACATCGCACGCGCGGCACGCCGGGCGAGGAAGGCCGCATGACCCCGAAACGCAGAAACCGGGTGATCCTGATTGTGCTGGTGCTGGCCGGCGTGGGCGTTGCCGTCGGCTTTGCCCTCAAGGCCTTCAACGAGAACCTGATGTTCTTCTACCAGCCCAGCCAGGTGATCGCCGGCGAGGCGCCCGCCGGACGGCTGATCCGGGTCGGTGGCCTGGTCACCAATGGCAGCGTCGAACGCCAGCCGGACGGCCTGACCGTGCAGTTTGCGATCACCGATAACGTCGACACGATCACGGTACAGTACACCGGCATCCTGCCTGACCTGTTCCGTGAAGGCCAGGGCATCATTGCCCGCGGGCGGCTCGGCGATGATCGCTTGTTCATTGCCGAGGAAGTGCTGGCCAAGCATGATGAGAACTACATGCCGCCGGAAGTTGCCGATGCGCTGAAGGCATCGCAGGAAGCGGGTGCCGGAACCGGCAACGCGCAATGATCCCCGAGCTCGGCCACTTTGCCCTGATCCTGGCGCTGGCCATGGCGCTGGTGCTGGCGATCATGCCGATGATCGGCAGCCTCAGCAACACGCCATCCTGGGTCGCGCTCGCCCGCCCGCTCGCCTGGGGACAGTTCACCTTCCTGCTGATCGCCTTTGCCTGCCTGGTGAATGCCTTCCTGGTAAACGACTTTTCCGTCACCTACGTGGCACAGCACGGCAACACCCGGTTGCCGAACATTTATAAGATATCTGCGGTCTGGGGCGCACACGAGGGATCGCTGCTGCTGTGGGCCTTCATCCTCAGCGGCTGGACACTGGCAGTTGCGCTGTTCGCGCGCCAGCTGCCGGATGTCATGATCGGCCGGGTGCTGGCCGTCATGGGCATGATCAGCATCGGCTTCCTGTCGTTCATGCTGTTTACCTCGAACCCGTTTGCGCGCACCTTCCCGGTGCCGCTGGAAGGCGGTGACCTCAATCCCCTGCTGCAGGACTTTGGCCTCGCCATTCACCCGCCCATGCTCTACATGGGTTACGTCGGCCTCTCAGTCGCCTTCAGCTTCGCCATCGCGGCCCTGGTCGGCGGCAAACTGGATATCTCCTGGGCGCGCTGGTCGCGACCCTGGACCACGGTGGCCTGGGTCTTCCTGACCATCGGCATCACCCTCGGTAGCTGGTGGGCCTACTACGAACTTGGCTGGGGCGGCTGGTGGTTCTGGGACCCGGTCGAGAACGCCTCGTTCATGCCGTGGCTGGCGGCGACGGCACTGATCCATTCACTGGCGGTCACCGAGAAACGCGGCGCCTTCAAGCGCTGGACGGTGTTGCTGTCATTGCTGGCGTTTTCTCTGAGCCTGCTCGGAACCTTCCTGGTGCGCTCCGGTGTGCTGACCTCGGTGCATTCCTTCGCCGCCGACCCGGCGCGCGGCCTGTTTATCCTGATATTCCTGTGTATCGTCATCGGCGGCTCGCTGGTGCTGTATGCGTGGCGGGCGCCGAATGTGACCAGCGGCGGCGAGTTCAGCGCGCTGTCGCGCGAGAGCCTGCTGCTTGGCAACAACCTGTTACTGATCATGATTACCGCCTTCATCCTGCTCGGCACGCTCGCCCCGCTGATCTACGATGCCTTCGGCTGGGGCAAGATCTCGGTCGGCTTTCCCTGGTTCAATACCATGTTCGTCATTTTCACACCGTTCCTGGTGCTGCTCATGGGCCTCGGCCCGCTGACGCGCTGGAAACAGCAGGACGCCGCCGACCTGGTGCGCCAGTTTCGCATTGCCCTGCTCGCCAGCCTCGGTGCCGGGCTGCTGGCCGCCCTGCCGCTGCTGCACGAAGGGTCCGTCTATGCCGGGCTGGCGGTGATGCTCTCGGTCTGGCTGACCACAACGCTGTTGCTCAGCCTGCGCAAGCGGCTCCGGCATCGCCAGGGCTTTGGCGCATTCCTGAAGGATATCCGCGCCCGTGGTGGCGGCAGTTATTACGGTATGCTGCTGGCCCATTTCGGCGTGGCCGTGTTCACCATCGGCGTGACCTTCGTCACCCTGTTTGATGTCGAAAAAGATGTGCGCATGGCGCCCGGTGAAACGCTGGAACTGGCCGGTTACACATTTCGCTTTGACGGTGTCGAAAAAATCCAGGGTCCGAACTACCGGGCCGACCGCGGCACCCTCCATGTGTCCCGGCACGGCCAGGATGTTGCGGTACTCAAACCGGAGAAACGCACCTACCTGGTCCAGACCCGGCCGATGACCGAGGCCGGTATCGATGCCGGTTTTTTCCGGGATATCTACGTCTCCCTGGGTGAGGCACTCGACGCCGGCAGCTGGAGCCTGCGTCTCTACTACAAGCCCCTGGTGCGCTGGATCTGGCTCGGCGGCATCCTCATCGCCATCGGCGGACTGCTGGCGGCCTTCGACCGGCGCTACCGCCTGGCGGTGCGGCGCGACGTCGCGGCAACGGCCGCGCCGCCGGGAGATGCCCTGGCCACCGAAGGACCGGCCTGATGTCACGCAAACTGCGTTACCTGGTGCCGCTTGCGGTATTCCTGCTGCTGGCCGGGTTGCTCTTCCGCGGGCTCAGCCTGGATCCCAAGCTGGTGCCGTCACCACTGATCGGCAAGCCGATGCCCGCGTTCACGCTGCCGCGCCTGCAAGACCCGGACGCCACTATCAGCGATGCCGACCTGCGCGGCGAGGTGTTCCTCCTGAATATCTGGGCAACCTGGTGCACGGCCTGCCGGGCCGAGCATGACGTACTGCTGCAGCTGGCGCGTACCGGCAAGGTCAAACTCTACGGCCTGAACTACCAGGACCAGCGCCCTGACGCGCAACGCTGGCTGCGGCAACTGGGCAACCCCTATGTCGCCAACGCCTTCGATGCCGACGGGCGCACCGGTATTGACTGGGGGGTCTACGGGGCACCGGAAACCTTTGTCATCGACCGGGACGGCATCATCCGCCACAAGCACATCGGCCCGCTGACCGTCGAGGTGGTCAACCGCGACATCCTGCCGTTGATCGAAACCCTCAAGTCCGGCCGCTCATGAGCACTGTAAAAACAATCCTGCTCGCTGTGTTGCTGACACTCAGTGTCTCTGTCTTTGCTGCCGCCACACTGGAAGCCTTCAAATTCACAAGCGCTGCAGATGAACAGCACTTCAAGGAACTGATCGTCGAACTGCGCTGCCTGGTCTGCCAGAATCAGTCCTTGCTGGATTCAGACGCCGAACTGGCGCACGACCTGCGCGTCGAGGTATACGACATGCTGCAGGCCGGCCAGGCGGACACCGAGATCATCGACTTCCTCGTGGCCCGCTACGGCGACTTCGTGCTGTACAGCCCGCCGGTGAAACCCTCGACGTACCTGCTCTGGTTCGGCCCGTTCGTGCTGCTGGCGGTTGCCCTGGTACTGCTGGTATTCGCCCTCAGGCGCCAGCGCCACGCCACAGACCAAAAACCCATTACCGACATGGACCGGCAGCAACTCGACCGGATCCTGGGCAAGCGTGGAAACCGCACGGACCGTGAATCATGACGGTGTTCTGGGGAGTGGCGGCGATCATGGTCATCATTGCCCTGCTGTTTACCGTCCCGTGGATATGGCGCGGGGCGAGACACCGGGGAACGGATGCAGACACCCTGAATGTCACGGTCATCAAGGCACAGCTGGCCGAGCTCGATAACGACCTGCACAGCGGCAGGCTGTCCGGGACACAGTATGAATCCGCGCGCGAGGACCTGGAACGTGAACTGCTGGACGACCTGGCACACGCCGATGCCGAACCGGCGCGGGTACGCAGCGGCCGCTGGGCCGCAGGCTTGCTCGTGGTACTGATCCCGTTGTTTGCACTGGCCCTGTACCTGCAGATCGGTACCCGGCAGATCATCCCGATGCTGGCCGAATCGGCCCACTCCGTTCCCACCCCGCCGCTTACCCAGCAATCAATAGAACAGATGGTCGAAAAGCTGGCACAGCGGATGCGTGAGCAACCGCAGGACCCGGAAGGCTGGACCATGCTGGCCAGGAGTTACCGCGTACTGGAACGCTATCCGGAAGCCGCGACCGCCTATCAGCAAGCCTTGCAACGGGACAGTGACAATGTGGCGCTCATGGTGAGTTATGCCGATGTCCTCACCATGGCGAACGGCGGGCGCTTCACGCCGGAAGCCGCCGAACAGTTGCAGCGGGCACTCGCGCTGGAACCGGATCGGATCGAGGCGCTGTGGCTGTCCGGTCACCAGGCCTACCAGCAGGAAGCCTGGGATGAAGCGCTGGACTACTGGCAGCGGGCTGCTGCCCTGTTGCCGGATGACAGTCCCGACAGCGAGCTGATCAACCGGCAGATCGCCATGGCCGCACAACAGACCACATCGCCATCCGCTCCGGATACGCCGGCGGCTGGCGCCGCATTGCAGGTCAGCGTAACACTGGATGCCACGCTGCAGGCGCAGGTCGACCCGGAAGCCACCGTGTTCATTTTCGCCCGTGCCGTGGATGGACCGCGCATGCCATTGGCCATCGTGCGTAAACAGGTCCGGGACCTGCCGATGACCGTGGTGCTCGATGACTCGCTGGCCATGTCACCCGCCATGGTGATTTCCGGTTTCGAAAACGTGGAGGTGGGGGCACGGATTTCCCGGTCCGGCAATGCCATGCCGCAAAGCGGTGACCTGCGGGGTTCGGTGTCGCCGGTGGCGACCGGGGATCCCGGCCCGGTGGCGGTGGTAATCAATCAAACGGTACCCTGACCGGCAGGCCGAATAAATTCGGCCCTACAGACGAACGGCGTTGCCGGGTAGAATACAAGGTAATGGCGTTGTAGGGCGGAATTTATTCCGCCAGGCAGTTATGGCGCAAAACAGAGCCACTACCAGGTCGAGTACGGCTTCGACACCAGGCTGGCATTGTAATAGCGGGGATCGCCGGTCACTTCTTCACCGACCCAGGCAGGCAGCTCGATGGCTTGCCCTTCGGACTCGAGTTCCACCTCGGCAATCACCAGCCCCGCGTTCTCCCCCTCGAACTCGTCGACTTCCCACACCAGCCCCCGGTGCTCGATGCGGTAGCGGGTCTTTTCAATAACGGGTTTGATACATAAGGCGTCCAGCAGTTCATTGGCGTGCGCCAGCGGAATGGGGTATTCATATTCCGCCCGGGTTACGCCGCTGGTTTCACCCTTGATGGTGAGATAACCCTGGTCATGACTGGCCCGCACCCGGACACTGGCGCCGGCCTGTAACGAAAGATAGCCCTGCCGATAGCGGGTTCCTGCACCCGCTGCACGCCAGCCATCGCCGGTTACCCGGAATTTCCGCTCGATCTCAACCGGCATGTCTGATCGAACTCACGGACTATGACTCCCATACCCTGCCGTCAGGCTGCGGCGGATACTGTTCCGCAATCTTGCTGATTATCAGATCCAGTATCACACGCACCGTCTCCTCAATGTACCAGTTCTGGATAATCGCCACGCCTGCCTTGTCCGCCTCGCCAAGCAGGTAGGACTGCAGTTCCCAGATATCATCCAGACTGTCCAGATAACGCGAAGGCTTGTGTTCCCTTGCCTCACGTCCACGGTGCTTGAGCTGCTTGCCCAGCAACTCCTTTTCCATGGTGGCCAGCATCAACGGAACCACGATCGCCGGGCTGTCTTTCCCGGGCGCTCCCAGTTCGGTAGGTACGACGTGAACACCTTCCAGAATCAGGTGCTGCTTTTCCTTGATCGCACGATCAATGGTTGCCTGCAGCGCCGGCTTCATCGCGGCAAACTGGGACAGGAACCCGGCGACAACCGGGTTCTCGATCTCCAACTGCTGGTCTTCGGCAGGGGCCGGGAGACCCCGCCAGGCCTCAAAACTGGAGTACCCCAGGGTAGGAACCACCTGGGGGGTCAGGTAGGAGCGGATAATCTCCCGCATCATGTCGGTGGACTGGGTCCGTGAAATACCCATCCGGAAGGCGATCTCGGATGACACCGTACTCTTGCCGGTTCCCGTTGCGCCGCCAATCAGCAGGATCAGCGCCTCACCGCTGTTCTCGAAGCGCCGCCATGACAGGTATTTGTTCGCCGTATCCTGAGAACAGTGCTCCCGCAGGCAGCGGTAGATAATCCGGCGCAGCGACTTGTGGTCAATCTCCTTGTGTCCTGTCTTGTGCAGCGAGGCCAGGACCTTGCGCGCGCCCTGCAGTGCCATTTCCGGCGGTATCGCGCAGGTTTCCAGGGAATGGGACAGGATCCCGGCGGAAAACGGAACGCTGCGCGTGGTTGTATGTACGACAATACCGGGTACGGTTTCGTGCTTTACCTCGTAGCTACGGCGCCTTTCCTTGCCAAAACGCGCTTCCAGCCGTGACGCCACTTTTTCCCGCAACGCCCGACTTGAAATTTCCTGGGTTTCCTGGAGCTCGTTTCTTAGCTCCTGGGCCAGTTCATAGGCATCCGCAAAGGCCAGGCCCGCATGTACCAGCGACTGCACCAGGATTCCACGCAGAAACGGAGTCCGGTCACCATCGGGTTCATTGATTACGGTTATTTTTGCCATATGCGCTGATTCCGGTTCGGAATATCCGGATGGCGGTCACTTTTCGGCGGTGATAAAAACGATCCAGCCGGGGTCTGCTTCGCCCACCGTAGTCGCCTTGTACTTGCCATTGCCTTCACCGGTCTTCTTGTCAGCGCCTTCCCAATAGACGGTAACCCTTGAATATCCAGCCTCGTCAAGGAGTTCGCGTATCTCCGGCAACGTCCACAAGCGCCAGTCATAGGTAAATGCCTTTTTCAGCCTGGAGCCGTCGGGAAAAGCGAAATGAATATGGCAGCGCATGTCACCGGTTATCGGATTGTAGCGGGCCTGTTCCCAGATATATTTGAAACCCTTGCATTTGCGCTTTTCCCTGAGCTCCTGGAATGCCTCGTAGCCCCCATACAGGTCGAGGAACAGGACGCCATCGTCTACCAGGGCATCGCGTACGGAACTGAAATATCCGCGCAGGGTCTCGCGATCCTTGAACAACTGGTAACTGAAGTTCATTGCCAGCACCACGTCGACAGCAGCTGTCTGTGCCCGGCGAACATCCTCCTGCAACAGGGTGAGCCGCATACGGGCAGCCGGTTTCAGGCGGGCCAGGTTATGCTTCCGCCCCCAGGCAAGCACCTCCGGGTCGATATCTACCCCGATGGCCGTATTATTGCGGTGACGACTCACCCATTCACAGGACATGTTGGCGGTACCGCAAAAATCCTCGCGCATGCGCTGCGCGCGCCGCCCGCGTAACTTGCGAAACTTCTTGCTGACAAAACGGTATTCACCGCCAACATCCTGGACTGAGTTCTCGTAAAGGACATGCCGGTCGGCACGTTGCGCCATGGTTTTCTTTTTGCGGTACTGCCTGGTTTTCATTTTCCCCTGCCTTTTTATTCATTGCACTAACAGGCAATAATTATGACACATTGCCTGAGGCAACAAAAACGGTCGGATATTATTCGCAGGCACAGGGGAAATGACAAAACAGCCGGTATTTTCTATACTTCAAGTATGTGGAAAGGCCGTCTTGTCTTGATGCCATGCATGATGCAAACGATAACGTGAATACGGGTACCTTCTGATGAACGACAACCTGCGGGACCATCCTCATGAAGCCTTTCATTGGTAACAGGTTTAACGGGCTGCGGGCCGCCATCTACCGTAACCGGCAGGGGAAAGCTCCCGGGCAACACCGGACCGCCGAAGTCTTCCATACCATGGAAAGCGTGGTGGATGATACGGACAGCAAAATACGGCTGGTACCCGGTTATAAAAAGAAACTGCAGAATCTCATCCAGTCCTCGCTCGAATTCGCTGATGACCTCGTCGACCAGATCCCGGAGGCCATTGAAGTCAGTAGCAGCACTTTTGCCTCCGACCCGTATGTGAATGCCTTTTTCGCGAACGTCACGGATCTGCAGTCAATTTTCAGTCACAGCTCCGAAATACAGGATTACATGGAAGATGTCCATGACACCCGCTGCTGCGCCCTGCTATGCATGCGCCGGACAGAGAAAACAGCAATGGGAATGGAACTGTCAGATAATATGCTGAAAAAGGATGTTCGACAGATTGCAGTCAGCTTCTCGGATCACCGGATTTATTCACCGGCCCCGAGTGAACCTGAAACACGGGAAGGCCTCAGGAGCTGCCTGTTTCAGGGTCTGGTGACAAACGCACTTGAGCGCATCACGCAACTACGCCTGGCCAGTCACAACCTGCAAAGCAGGCGCCAGATGCTGCACACAAGGCTCAGACACTACAAACACAAGGCCAGTGAAGTAGAACAAGGCACCCGGACAAGCGTCAAAATTGCGCACGGTATTGAAGCAACCGGGCGGGAACTGAGAAAGACCGAGGAAAAAATGTTGAATGCCCCGCTACTGACACCGCAGGTAGCGCTGGAGCAGGTAATGGAGGTATTCAGCGCGCCGGGAGATTTCGTCCGCATCAGGAAGTTTCCACTCAGACTCAACAAGATGGGTATCAGGATCAGCGACACTTCACCACAGCCATGCAATCAGCTCAATCTGACCGAGGTTGTGTTTGGCAATGAGTTGCCGCGCGTGGTCGCGCTGGCAACCTTCCCGAGGATGGAACTGCTTCCCAGGACGGTGTTTTCAGCACCCGGCTGACTCACAACTGCGGGTATACACTGACAAAACGAATTTCTTCTGTTAGCTGAACTGTAGGGTCGAATTCATTCGACCATCGGCGTTTCATCGCGACCTGTCATTCAGATGCAGTCATGATTGACCGAATGAATTCGGCCCTACAACGGTAATCTACTTACTCAATCAGGGGATGAGCCTTAATCGTGTGGGGGAACAAAAGATGGGCGCCGGTGTAATACCCTTTGCCACAAGTGATTGTAAAATCTACTTCTTGTTCCAGACTACCTTTAGCGGCAGAAAGGCAGGCTATCTTGTTGACTTCGGTGGTGGACTGGGAGCGGGTGAAGACTACCGGAAGACGGCCATCCGGGAGTTTATCGAAGAAACCGAGACAATGTATTTTTCCGATAATGTGCAGCAGGCAAGCCGCACTATTGAAAGGGTCAGGAACCAGACTCCGGTCGTTGAGGCCCTGTTTGACGAGACGCTGGCGGTTCATCCGGATTGGTGGTGCAGGCGGGCGCCTGGAAACCCTCTCAACCCAAAGCGCTGGAAAACATTCTTTATCGAGTTTCCGTACCGGGATATCGGGGAACTGAACCGGGAATGGGAAGCCGACAAGGTCGGCCGGTTCAAGAAGCGGCGTGAGTTGGTCTGGGTAGCGGCGTGCGAGTTACTCACCATCTACGAAAATGCCCCCGACAAGTTGTGGAAACGTGTTCGACAACTGGAAAAGGCCACAGAGACTGTTCACTCTATCCTGCAGAGCAAAGAGTCCTGATTCGCCCCACTCCGGCTCTCACGAAGGTCCTCGATCTATTGATCCTTTTCGTTATCCAGGGCCTTTTCTGTGATCGTTTCGTAGAGATGTACGACGTTTGCACAAAACGCCTGCCACTCCGGATGTTTGTCTATTAATTGTTTGCTCTGCTGGGCATCGTGTATAACCGTGTCCAGAAAAACAATATCCTCATCGCTCAGCAGCCCGCCATTATCCGTCTTTTCCTTGAGTTCCTGTAGCCTGGGAAGCCGCTGCTTCTCGAATCTCTCAATAAGCGCCAGAATGACGCCATCATCTTTAGAAGGTTCAGTCATTTTCTCTCCCCTCCCCGGCAATAATCTGCCTGCATGTTATGAGCAATAGTTACGCCGGTTCAACCCGCAACTTCACCACGGCCCGGTTGGTTGCCTCGGTTACCGTAAACCTGAACCCGGATTCCACTATGGACTCGCCTTCACCGGGAATATGGCGCAGCCGGGCCATCATCAGACCACCGATGGTATATGATTCCAGGGCCGGCATACTGGTGCCAAGCAAGTCGTTAACTTCAGAAATGGGCAGACGCGCATCCATCAGGTAAGTCTCTTCATCCAGCATTTCAAAAATACGTTTGCGTCGCGGCAGGTATTCCTCGAAGTCATAACCGACATCAATTTCTCCGACAACCTCCTCAAGGATATCTTCCATGGTAATCATCCCGACGGCGGAGCCGAATTCATCTACCACGATGGCCATGTGATCATCCCGATTACGCAAGACAGGCAGCAACTGATCGATCGTCTGGTAGGGTGAAACATAGTGGACGGACTTGATGAGTTCCTCCAGGGGGCGGTCTGGCAGTTCCGCGTCCATCAGGTCCCAGGTCGTCAGT
>JAUVNM010000330.1 GCA_030599705.1 Gammaproteobacteria bacterium | reverse complement strand
TTTCCGACTGTTGTTCCGGAGAACGGTGCAGGTTTGAAAGCAGTAGCAGGAATGCTGCACCGAACATGGCGATGCTGGCTGGTTCAAGCTGGAGCGGCTGAGCCAGTACAAAACCGCCGATCACCAGAAAAAGCACGAACAGTGACTGTTTTAACAGACGTGCATCCGTGATCGCGTCCTGTTCCCTGAAGCGCATGATATGCTCCCTGGCATCATCCGTTGCCTGCAGCTTGCGCCCCCATACGAAATAAATGATACCCAGTGTCATTAGCAGGATGACCGGTACCACGGGTGCGAGATTAAACAGGAAATCATTGAATGTCAGGTGTACCGCCGAACCGATCATGATGTTCGGCGGATCGCCGATCAGGGTGGCCGTGCCGCCGATATTCGAGGAGAAAATTTCGGCAAACAGGTACGGGTAGGGGCTGAGATCCAGCTCACGGCAGATCAGCAGAGTGACCGGCACGATCAATAGTACGGTAGTGACATTGTCGAGCAGCGCGGAAAAAACAGCGGTCACGACGGAGAGCATGAGCAGGATTCCCCAAGGGTCTGCGTTGACCTTCTTTGCAGACCATACGGCAATGTACTGGAAAATACCGCTACGCTTGGTGATTGCCACAATGACCATCATGCCTGTCAGCAAGCCCAGCGTATTGAAATCGATACCACTGATGGCCGTTTCCTGGTTCAGAACACCGAGCATGACCATCAGGCCGGCACCCAGCAGTGAAACGATTGCCCGGTTGACCTTTTCCGAGACAATGACGGCATAGGTGGCAACAAACAGGATCGAGGACACCCAGAGCGGATCCCACCCGAATATTATGTGTGTGGTGATTGCTTCGGAACCGTGCATTTTCAGGTTATGCCATTTCTATGCGGCACGTTCGGCTGTTTCCTCGGGCACCACAGCCTTTGCCATGCGCTTGGCGAAGTAGTAGATGCGTTTCAGTTTTTCGATAATATCGATCTCCAGGGTGTAGGCGGCCAGCCGGTTCGGTTCTTCGGCAACCAGGCGCTGGGTCTCGTGCATGGCCGCGGAATCCATCAGGCGGTTGATATCCGCCTTCATGGCAATGACTTCCTGCGCCGCTTGCTCGTCATTTCCCGTGACCGCATCGATGGCCAGCTCGGCAGTAGTCGAAACGACATTGTGGAGTTTGTGCAATACCTCGCGCGTTTCCTCACTGATCGACACCGCTGCCTCGATTCCCTCCTTGCCAAGATAGACCAGGTCGGTTTCGATAATGTCGCCGATATTCTCCAGGTCGTTGGTGGCGGCCATGAGATTGACCAGTGTCCTGGTCTGGTCCTCCGTCAGTGATTTCTGGCTGATTTGCCCCAGGTAGGTCACGATGTGGCCATGCAGAATATCGACCTCGTCGTCGATCCTGGCAATCTTTCTCAGCATGATCCGGTCACCGCTGATGATGGCCGTGATGATGCCCTGCAACATCTCCCTGACGCCTTCACCCATATGACCGATCTCGAGGCGTACCCGGTCAAGCGCCAGCGAGGGTGTCTCGAGGAGTTCCTCATCGAGATATTTCGGTTTGGCAATGATGATCTCTTCTACCGGTTTATCCGGAACCAGTTTCTCCACCAGCCGGGCAAACTGGCTGGTGAAACCGATAAAAATAAACATATTTGCTATATTGAAGACGGTATGGGCATTGGCGATCTGTCGTGGCGCCTCGGCGGCCAGCCTGTCGGTGCCCGCCAACTCCGGGTGGGCCGGTGATAACCAGGTAACAAGTTCCGCGAGTTGGGGAATAATGCCAACCCATAGCAGCACACCAAAGATGTTGAACAGGACATGTACCACGGCAGCCCGTACCGCTTCCCGGGGCTTGCCAATCGAAGCAAGCATGGCAGTAACACAGGTACCGACATTGGCGCCGAAGGCCAGCGCGATACCGGCCTCCAGGGTAATAAAACCCTGGGTGGCCATGACGATGACGATACCGGTGGTAGCCGAGGACGACTGGATCAGGCCGGTAAAGGCGGCCGCCACCAGAATCC
Organism: Gammaproteobacteria bacterium; assembly: GCA_030599705.1. GTDB lineage: Bacteria > Pseudomonadota > Gammaproteobacteria > UBA9214 > UBA9214 > SZUA-186. The sequence continues at coordinate 714 of JAUVNM010000330.1, read as the reverse complement.
CGATCAGCGGATTTTCCATGCGGGTCATCAGGTCGAGAAACGGCTGGTAGCTGCGCAACGGATTCATGGCGTCACTCATGACGCTCATGCCGAAGAACACCAGCCCGAGACCCATCAGCATGCCGCCATATTGTTTGATCTTTTCCTGTTTGGAAAAGAACAACATACCGAAACCGGCCGCGACCATCAGCAAAGCGAATTTTGTTACTTTGAAGGCGACTATCTGGGCCGTGATCGTGGTACCGATATTGGCGCCCATGATTATGCCGACGGATTGCGCCATGGACATCAGGCCGGCGCTAATGAAGCCTACCACCAGCACAGTGGTGACCGATGAGGACTGAATAATAGCGGTTACAAATGCCCCCGTTGCCGCCCCCATGAAGCGGTTGGTGGTGAGTTTTGCCAGGATAACCTTCATGCGCTCACCGGCGACCGCCTTGAGCGCATCCGCCATCTGATCCATGCCAAACAGGAACAGTGCAAGACCACCGAGCAGCTTCATGCCCATGTTAAACCAGTCGATGTCGTTGCCCGGGCCGGATGCGGCGAATGCGGGAGTGACCGCAAGTACGGCCATCGCGGCAAGTGCCGGCAACAAAAAGTGAGGTGCTGATTTGTACAGATCTGCAAGTCGGAAACTGCCAAACATGATCATTGCTGTCCCGTTAACTCCCTCTTCTTCCGGAGGTTGTTGTAAAAGTCTATTGCACC
>JAUVNM010000085.1 GCA_030599705.1 Gammaproteobacteria bacterium | reverse complement strand
GCACAGCTGTTACCGGCACTCAATGACGGCGGGGTTGAGCGCGGGACACTGGAAGTTGCCGCTGCGCTGGTGGGTCACGGACACCGTTCCCTGGTGATCTCCGCGGCTGGCAGCCAGGTACCGCGGCTGCAGGCAGCAGGGTCCACGCATATCTGCTGGCCGGTTGGCCGGAAATCCCCGTTGACGTTGCGCTGGGTGCACCGGCTGCGGCGCCTGCTGGTGCGGGAGCGCGTGGATATCCTGCATGCCCGTTCGCGCTTGCCGGCCTGGATCGCCTGGCTGGCGTGGCGCGGCATGCCGGCCGCAAGCCGTCCGCATTTTGTGACGACCGTGCATGGCCTGTATGCAGCCGGTGCCTATAGTGCGGTAATGACCCGCGGCGAGCGGGTGATCGCGGTATCGAACACGGCCCGTGACTATATCGTCACCACCTGGCCGGCCACGGATCCTGCCAGCATTACGGTGATTCCCCGCGGGGTTGACCCCGTCGAATACCACCGCGACTACCACCCTCGACAGCAGTGGCTGGATCGCTGGTACCGGAGGTACCCGGATACCCGTGAGCGCTATATCGTGACCCTGCCCGGGCGCATTACCCGCAGCAAGGGGGTGCTGGATTTCATTGAGGTCATCCGGGGACTCAAGACAAACGGGGTGCCGGTCCACGGGCTGATGACGGGCGCACTGCCGAGCGGTCGTCACCGTCGCCTTGGCGTTGAAATACGCTCCCGGATCAGCGCGGCGGGGCTCGACCGGCACATTACCCTGACCGGCTACCGCGAAGACCTGCGTGACATCCTTGCCATCTCCGCTGCCGTGGTTGCACTTTCCCTGCATCCCGAGGCGTACGGACGCGTTGTCAACGAGGCGCTGGCCCTGGGACGGCCGGTGGCCGGGTACGCGCACGGCGGGGTGGGTGAACAGCTTGCAGCACAGTTCCCGGAGGGGTGTATCCCGGTGGGTAACCACGCGCTGCTGGCCGAGCGCCTGGGTCAGTGGAGCCGGCATGCCCCGGCACTGGATGCCGCCAGGCCCGATACCCTCGAGCACATGTTGCATGACACCCTGCAGGTTTATGAGCAGCTGGCGGCCGATGCAGTCCGGTAACCGCATTCTTGTCATCAAGCTGGGGGCGCTGGGCGATGTCGTGCTGGCATCCACTCATATCCGGCGCATCGTGGAGGCATATCCCGATGCCCGCGTTACCTTGTTGACCTCCCCGGGTTGCAGCGCACTGCTGCAGGGACAACCGGGCCTCGAGGTGGTCGCATTCCGGCGTCATGGCGTTGCCGAGATGTGGCGCGTGCTCAGCTGGTTGCGCCGCAGCCGGTTTGACGTGGTATTTGACTTGCAGGGTTCACGGCGCAGCCGCCTTATGACGCGGGTGTCCGCTGCGCGCCGACGTATCGGCGAGAAACCGTGTTTTGCCTATACCCACTCACCACCGCCTGGCAGTGACAAGCAGCATGCGTTTGACCGACTCAATACCCTGCTCGTATCCCAGGGTATCGAAGCGGCAACACCAAAGGCATGGTTGTCTGTGCCGGAGCATGCAGTCACTCAAATGGAGGCATGGCTGGATGAGCATGCACTGGCGGCGTCGCAGCTGGTGTTACTGCATGCCGGTTCCAGCCGTCGCTGGCCGTCGAAACGCTGGGAAGCAGCCTGCTATGCGGAACTTGCCGCGGAGCTGGAACACCGGGGGTATCAGGTGATCTGGATCGGCGCCGCTGTGGACGCTGCCGTCAACCGGCAACTGGCAACACGCGCGGGCATCGACGCTACCGGTGAATTCAGCCTGGTGCAGCTGGCAGCACTGGGTGGACATGCCAGTTTCGCGGTGGTCAATGATTCCGCGCCCATGCATGTACTGGCGGCCGCCGGGTTGCCGGTATATGCCTTCTTCGGACCGACAGACTGGCAACGCAGCCACGCCCTCGGGCAGGAGCAGCAGGTCTTGCGCCATGCCGTCGATTGCAGTCCCTGCCACTTGCCGGTATGTCCGCCGGAGCGCGGGCATGCCTGCCTGCGGAGTATTACGCCCGCCATGGTGATCGAGCGCCTGGAGCGCGATGGGCTGATCTAGGGAAATGCATTCCCGGCCGGGGGCCGGTCCTACCGCTCGATTAATTTCCGTTCATTACGTAGGACCCGCGCCTCGCGGGGAAAGGCATTCCCGGCCAGCAGTTCACGAACACAGTGGGCAACTTCATCCGGCGGCAGGTCCTCCAGTGAGCCAGTCGGACTCTGCAGCCAGCGTCCCTGTGGATGCCACGGGTGATAGCGTCGCGGTTCTCCCGGTCCGAACACGGTGAGCGTCGGTATCGAAACGGCTGCGGCCAGGTGACCGAGGCCGGAGTCATTCCCCACAAACAGCCTGGCCTGTTGCAGCAGTGCACCGGTCTGCAGCAGTGTCGTCTTGCCTGCCAGGTCGAGGCAGGGCAGTGGCGACGCTGCCGCCAGTTCCCGGCAGCAGGCAGTATCTGCCGCGCTGCCAAGCAACAGGACGGCATCAAATTCCTGCTGCAGGCTGCTTAGCAGGGCGATGAAATGCCGGACCGGCCAGCATTTCGGTTCCCAGCGGGCGCCCGGACCCAGCGCGAGCCGGCGGGTACCGGGCAGGCCAGCGAGCGCCTGTTGTGCAAACCGGTGTTCATCACTCGAGAGCCAGATACCTGTCGGGGGGATGCGGGCGACGTGCTCGCGCCTTGCAATGACCGCCATGTGCTGTTCCACGGCATGGGCTTTTGCCTGACGGCATCCCCAGCGGGTGAGCCGTCGGCGCGTGCGCAGCAGCCAGGCGAGGCCATCGGTGCGCAAATCAACGACCAGGTCATAGCGTGTTTGACGCAGCTGTCGCAACAAGGCGATGGTGCCGCGCCAGCCCTGCTGCTTGTCACGCAGGAAGAGTGTGCCGCGCCAGGGGCAGTGGGTGAACAGTTCTGCGGAGCGCGGATCGGATACGATATCCATCTGCGCCCGGGGATACCTGGCGTGCAGGGCCTCCATGACCGGTGTCGTCATGATGGCATCGCCGATATTGCTGAGGGTGATCAGCAGGATCCTGTCAACAGTGTCACCGGTTCGTGCCACTTATTTGTATACCGGTTTTGCACCCGGTGGCCGGGTCTTGAAACGCCGGTGTGCCCATACATACTGTTCCGGGGTTTCCCGGATACGGTCCTCGATGAGTGTCACGATGCGCCGGGTATCCATCTCGATGTTGTCGCCCGGAAATTGCTCCAGCGCCGGCAGCAGCGTCAACCGGTAGCCGCGCGAACCCGGCAAGCGTGCCTGGAAAAACGGAACCACGCGGGCGCCGGTGGCCCCGGCCAGCCGGGATGTGGCCGTCAGCGTGGCGGCGGGAATACCGAAGAACGGCACGAAGATGCTGTTGTCGCTGCCGAAATCCTGGTCCGGCGCGTACCACACCGGCCGGTTGTTCCTGAGGCTGCGTACCATGGTGCGCAGGTCGCCGCGTTCGATGGCATTTTCGTACAGCCGGGTGCGGGACTTCCGGATCAGGAAATCGATCACCGGGTTCTTGTGCCGCCGGTACAGCACGTGGAAAGGAGCGTGCAGTGACAGCAGGCGCCCGCCAATCTCCAGCGTGGTGAAATGGGCGCTGAGCAACAGTACCCCCTTGCCTTGCTGCAGTGCATTCTCCAGGTTGTCGAGCCCGCTGATGCGGACCAGTTGCTCAAGTTTGCGTTGCGTGCCCCACCAGCTCAGTGCAATTTCGATGACGGCAATGCCCAGTGAGGAGAAATGCGCCCTGACCAGTTCGCGATTCTCGCTGGCGGACAGTTCGGGGAAACACAGTTCGAGATTGGTACGGGTGATTTGTCTGCGCTGCGGTCCGAATACGTATATGCAATAGCCGAGCAGCCGCCCGATGGCAAGCTGCCACCCGAAGGGTAACCGGGTAACACACCACAGCAAGGCGCAAGCCAGCCACGTTGGCCAGTAACGCGGTGCATACAGGGACCGTGGATCGGTGTTCATTATGAAGGAAGCTCTGATTAATCATCTCCCGTCATCCCGGCGGATGCCGGGATCCAGGGGTTTCAACGACATGGATTCCGGCCTGCGCCGGAATGACAAGATGTTGCTCTGATTATTGCATGAAGTGCCTGTGTTATTATCTTGATGGCTAAATAAATTCCAGCGATATCAACCATGTCATGAAGATCGGAATTCCCGGTTACGAAAATGCGCGGGTCCTTGTCGTTGGCGACGTTATGCTCGATCGTTACTGGCATGGCGCCACCTCAAGGATATCTCCTGAAGCGCCGGTTCCGGTGGTACGCATTGGCAGCTCGGAAGAGCGGCCTGGCGGAGCGGCAAATGTCGCATTGAATACGGCCGCACTGGGTGCGCAAACCCGCCTTATCGGTGTCACCGGTGATGACGAGGCGGCGGCACTGCTCGAATCACAGCTGGCCGGTGCGGGGATTGAATGCCGGTTCCAGAAAATCAGTGATGCCGCAACCATATCGAAGCTCCGGGTAATAAGCCGTCACCAGCAATTGATCCGGCTGGATTTTGAGGATGGTTTCGCGGCGGTTGACCGGGACCGGCTGCTGGAAGATTTCTGCCAGGGTCTTGAGGCCTGTGACGTCGTGGTGCTTTCCGACTATGGCAAGGGGACCTTGCTGGAGGTTGGCCGGTTGATCGATGCCGCGCGTCAGGCAGGCAGGCCGGTATTTGTGGACCCGAAGGCAGACGATTTTTCACGTTACCGGGGCGCCAGCATGATAACCCCGAACCTGGCAGAGCTTGAGCGTGTCATCGGCCCGTGTGCCGATGAGGCCGTGCTGGTTGAAAAGAGTAACCGGCTGGTCGAGGAGTTGGGAATAGATGCCTTGCTGGTAACGCGCGGTGAGCACGGCATGACACTGCTGGAAAGGAATGCACCGGAAGTACATTTCCCCGCGCAGGCACGCGAGGTGTTTGATGTGACCGGTGCCGGTGATACCGTGATTGCCGTGCTTGCGGCGTCAGTAGCCGCCGGCGCGGGGCTCTCTCCGGCAACGGCACTTGCCAATCTTGCGGCAGGCATCGTCGTCGGGAAACTGGGAACGGCCAGTGTCTCGGCGCCTGAATTGAGAGGCTCCGCAGGCAGCGCACGCACGCCAGGACTGGGTGATGTGTCCGCGGAACAACTACAAGTGATGGTTAAGGATGCCCGCGTCCGGGGCGAACGCATCGTGATGACCAACGGTTGCTTTGACATCCTGCATGCCGGGCACGTGACCTATCTGAACGAGGCAAAGCGCCTGGGCGACCGCCTGATCGTGGCCATGAATGATGATGAGTCGGTGCGGCGGCTCAAGGGCAACGGGCGCCCGATAAACCCGCTGGAGCGACGCATGGCCGTACTGGGTGCGCTCGGATGTGTCGACTGGGTGGTGCCGTTTTCGGAAGCTACGCCGGAACGCCTGATTTGCGCTATCGCCCCCGATCTGCTGGTGAAGGGTGGCGATTACCGGCCCGAAGACATTGCCGGCCATGATTGCGTCAGGAAAAACGGTGGCGAGGTTGTCGTGCTTGATTATGCCGATGGCTGTTCGACCAGTGACATTATCAAGGCCATTCAGGAGCGGGAAAGTACATGATCATCGTGACCGGTGGCGCCGGTTTTATCGGCAGTAACATTGTGAAGGCGCTTAACCTGCGTGGCCACGAGGACATTCTTGTCGTTGACAATCTGCAGGATGGTTCCAAGTTTCGTAACCTGGTTGATTGTGAAATCATGGATTACCTGGACAAGGAAGAGTTTATCGGCAAGTTAACCGGTGCCGCGGGGTTTGGTCACCCGGTCGAGGTAATCTTCCACGAGGGGGCCTGTTCCAGTACCACGGAGTGGGACGGGCGCTACATGATGCACAATAACTATGAGTACTCCCGGAAACTGCTGCACTATTGCCTGGACCACTGTGTGGCTTACCTGTACGCCTCCTCGGCCGCCGTCTATGGTGGCGGTAACGTGTTCAGGGAGTCCCGGGAGCTTGAATCACCGTTGAATGTCTATGGCTATTCCAAGTTCCTGTTTGACCAGTACGTGCGCCGCCTGCTGCCGACAGCCAGCTGCCAGGTTGCCGGCTTCCGGTATTTCAACGTGTACGGGCCGCGGGAGCAGCACAAGGGCGGCATGGCGAGTGTCGCCAGTCATTTGCATCGGCAAATAGAGGATGGCGAGAATCCCCGGCTGTTTGCCGGTTGTGACGGCTACGCGGATGGCGAGCAGCGGCGTGACTTTATCCATGTTGACGATGCAGTCAGCGTCAATCTGTGGTTTATGGACAACCCCGACAAGTCAGGGATCTTCAATGTCGGCACCGGCCGTTGCCAGACGTTCAATGATGTGGCCAATGCAGTGATGCGCTGGCACGGGAAGGGCAGTATTGAATACATCCCGTTTCCGGATAACCTGCGTGGCCGTTACCAGAGCCATACCGAGGCGGACATCTCCGCCTTGCGTGCCGCCGGGTATGACCAGCCGTTCCTGTCTGTTGAAGAAGGCGTACCGCTGTATCTGGAGTGGTTAAAAGTTCATGGGTAATCCTCCGGTTAGTGTGATGATCGCCTGACCGACTTGCGACGTCTGTACACAGCCGTTCTCTATCTGCTGGCGCCGCTGGTGCTGTTCCGGCTCGCGTGGCGTGGCCTGCGTGCACCGGGTTACTGGCGCCGCTGGCCGGAGCGCTTCGGCGCCATCCACCCGGCAGTGGGTGCGCGGGTTATCTGGATCCATGCCGTGTCCGTGGGCGAGGTGCAGGCCGTTGCACCGGTTGTCCGGGCGTTGCTGGAACGCCATCCGCAGTACTCGTTGCTGCTAACAACGGTCACCCCCAGCGGTTCGGCACAGGTTGCCGGGTTGTTTGCAGGCCAGGTTGCGCACCTGTTTGCACCCTGGGATCTGCCTGGTGCGGTTGCGCGTTTTCTCGAACGTGTCCGGCCGCAACTGGCCATTGTCATGGAGACGGAGTTGTGGCCCAACCTGTTTCATGCCTGCAGCCATGCCGGCATTCCCCTGTTGCTGGTCAATGCACGCCTGTCGGACCGGTCCATGGCCGGTTATGTGCGCTTCAGGAAGCTGGTTGGCGCTACCCTGGCGGCAACCACGGAAATCGTGGCGCAGGGCCGCCAGGATGCCAGGCGTTTCGAGGTGCTGGGGGCTGACAGCCGGAAAATTACTATCTCCGGGAACCTCAAGTTTGAACAGCAGGTGCCAGCAGAGCTGCCCGAACAGGCTGCGGCATTACGCCGTGAATGGGGTAGCGGGCGGCCGGTCTGGATTGCCGGGAGTACCCATGCAGGAGAAGATGAACTGGTTCTGGACGTGTTCAGGCGAAT
>JAUVNM010000024.1 GCA_030599705.1 Gammaproteobacteria bacterium | reverse complement strand
GATAGTCACCAGCGCCAGATACCGCTGCGGATCGCCGCCGGCCAGCGGCCCGAGAGCGGCGGCCATCATCATGCAGGTCGCCGCATCGGGCCCGGTGATCAGCTGACGGGAAGAGCCGAACAGCGCATAGGCAAACAGCGGGAAGATGGCCGCATACACGCCGATGACCGCCGGCACACCCGCGATTTCGGAATAGGCGAGCCCGACCGGCAACGCGACGGCCGCCACCGATAGACCCGCCCCAATGTCACTGCCGAGCCAGGACATTTCGTAATGGGAAAAGGCCTCCAGCCCCGGCACAAACCGGCCCACGAGGCGACGTATCGAATCCTGTTGATGTTTTTGGTTAGTCAATGTCAACTCCCCTGGCAGCCAGGTAAACTCTGTCGATAACGCCGCGTGCCGCCAGCGAATACAATGCTCATACGTACAAGCCACACCCTGGACAAACGATAGAAACTTTGGCGACAGGAAGCAATCCTTTTTGAGCCACCCTGGGCCTCGAGTAACCTTGCTGAGCAGGTGCAACCCCTCGATCAGGGGTAAGAGCCTTAATACTTATTGTGATGCAGGGTCACGGTGCCGGCGCGCAATGTCGATTGCGCTTTGCAGGGCGGCCTGCAGGCTGCCGGGATTGCCCCTGCCGGTACCCGCAAGGTCCAGCGCCGTGCCGTGGTCAACCGAGGTGCGGATCATCGGCAGGCCCAGTGTGATGTTTACTGCCCTGCCGAAGCCCATGTGCTTGAGGACCGGCAGGCCCTGGTCGTGGTACATCGCGAGCACGGCGTCCGTTTGCGCAAGCCGGTCGCGGGTAAACACCGTGTCGGCCGGTAGCGGGCCGGTGAGGTCCATGCCCTGTGCACGCAGCTTGTCGAGTAATGGGATCAGCGTGTCGATCTCTTCGTGGCCAAGATGCCCGCCTTCACCGGCATGCGGATTAAGCCCGCACACCGTGATGCGCGGTGCCCTAATGCCCAGATCCTTGCGGAGCCCGGCATGCAGCGTGGACAGCACCTGTGCGACCCGCTCCGGGGTAACCAGGCGGCTGACCCCGGACAGGGGAACGTGCGTGGTAACCAGCGCCACCCGCAGGCCCTCGGTGGCCAGCAGCATAACAACACCGGAAGCCCCCGTGGCCTTGGCAAGATACTCGGTGTGCCCGCTGAACCGGATGCCGGCATCGTTGATAATGCCCTTGTGGACCGGGCCGGTGACCAGGGCGGCAAAGGTGCCGTCGCGGCAGCCGCTGATGGCGCGGTCCAGTGTTTCGAGGACGCAGGCGGCATTATCCGGGTCGGGGTGACCACAACGTGCCGGTGCCTGCAGGGCTGTCGGCGCTACACAGAGTTCACCGGCAGCGCTGACCCGCGGCGCGGCATTCGCATCCAGTATTCGCAGGGTGAGCGGTAATTTCAGGGCGGCTGCGCGTTCCACCAGCAGGTCCGGATCGCAGATGGCTACCAGTTCGACTGCCTGCGGCTGTTGTATCAACTGCAGGCACAGGTCCGGGCCGATTCCGGCCGGTTCGCCGGGGGTCAGTGCAATGCGCAGGGTAGCGCCGGATATCATCAGGGGAACCCTGATTGCGTCGTCATTGCGAGCAACGAAGTGACGAAGCAATCTCCAACTGACCAGTCAAGATTCAAAAGATTGCTGCGCTCGCAATGACGGCGACTACGAGTCCAGGCGATACTCCACATAGGACTCATCACGCAGGCGCCGTAACCACAGGAAGGTCTGTTCATCGGTCTTGCGGGCCCGGATCAGTTGCCGTGCACGCGAGCGCTTGTATTCCTCGGTACTGTCGTACTCGCGACGCTCGAGGACTTCAAGGATGTGCCAGCCGAACTGGGTCTCGAACGGGTAGCTGACCTGCCCGGGGTCCAGGCTGTCCATGACCTCCTCGAACTCCGGTACCAGGTCACCGGGGCTGACCCATCCAAGGCCCCCGCCCTTGGCGGCCGACAGGGTGTCCTGTGAATTGGCGCGTGCCAGGCTGGCAAAATCATCGCCACCACGGATGCGCAATTCGAGCTGATCGATGCGGATCCGGACATCCTCATCCGTATAAATGGCGTCCGTTTTCAGCAGGATGTGGCGGACATTTGTCTGGCTGGTCATGCGCCGGTCACTGCCGCGTTGTTCGACCAGCTTGATGACATGAAAACCGCCCGGACTGCGTATCGGGCTGGAGATGTCCCCTGTCAGCATGTCCTTCAACGGCTCAACGAACAGGGTGGGCATCTGGCCCATATTGCGCCAGCCAATATCGCCGCCTTCCAGTGCGGTGGTGCCGTCGGATTCGGCAATGGCGGTCTGGGTGAAGTCGGCGCCAGAGCGTAACCGGACGACCAGCTGTTCGGCACGCGCTTGCGCGGCCTGTATCTGGTCGGGGCTGGCGCCTTCCGGTACGGCAATCAGGATATGTGCAAGGTGATACTGGACATCGCTTTGCTGTGCCGCGTCCAGGTTGGCAAGCAGGTTGTCTACCTCCTGGTCGCTGACCTTGGTGCGGCCACTGATCATCTGCTTGCGCAGCTGGTTGATTAACAACTGTTGACGCAGGTTTTCGCGGAACCTGGCATAGTCATACCCGTCGTTCTCCAGGATTTCCCGAAACTGTGTCAGGGTGACGCCATTATCGCTTGCCAGTTCGCGCATGCGCTTGTTCAGCGTTGAGTCATCGACCTTGATACCGCTGCGTTCGCCCAGCTGCAGTTGCAGGCGCTCGATAATCAGTTTTTCCAGTACCTGTTTCTGGAGCACGGCGCGCGTCGGCAGTTCAGTCTGTTTTTCCTGCAGCTGCGCGGCAACATCAGTAATTGCCTCGTCGAGTTCGCTCTGGACAATAATGTCATCATTCACGACCGCGACTATCTGGTTGATGATGACCGGTGCTGCATGGGCCGGCTCGCTGGCGCGTGACGGTACAAAACTCAAACCCTGTGCCGGGGCTTGTTCCGGTTGTGTGTCGTCACCGGCCGGTTGTTGTTCCTGGTCGACCTCGAAAGAGAGGGGAGCAGCCTGGATGACCTGGGACAGCAATGCCAGGACCAGTGCAGCCGGATAGGTAAGGGGTTTCATGCCGGGTTCCGTCAGTAATCAGATTCGTAGCCAAGAATACCACGTTCAAGGATATTATCGATGGAGTTGCCGATGCTGGTGAATCCCTTCAGCTCCAGCTCGAGATAGATGCCGGTGGTCCGGCCACCTTTTTTGTCGTTGACATAGCTGCGCCCGACCAGGTTCATGCCCCAGCAGCAGCTTTCGTAACCGATGCCGGCAATGGTTCCCAGTGTCTGGCGGTCATCGATGGAGTAGTTCCAGCGGCCCACCAGGTGCCAGTGCCGGCCCACCGGCCACAGGAACGAGGCATCGGTCTGTTCCAGTATGTCACGCCGGAAGCGGTAGGACAGGTTGACCAGCTTGCGCGTACCGGCCTTGTACTGCAGGCTGGCGTTGGCGCGGTTGGTGTGTGTTTCGCCGGGGTCCCACTGCAGTTCGGTGCGTGCCCGCCAGCGTGTGCCAAGGGCCATGGTTAGCTGGCCGATGATGTCGGAATTGTTGTCGGTCTCCACCGGTTCACCGGGCAGGGTGATTTCGCGGTCACGAAAATAGAACAGGTTGCCGAGGCTTGCGCTCAGTTGCTGTACGCCGGTTTCCGGGTCGAGGACCCGCGTCGTCAGGGCGACGGCAAGCTGGTTGGCATCACCCATCCGGTCCGGCCCGCTGAAGCGGTTCTCCAGGAACAGCTGCCAGAAGTTGAAATCGTAATCCCCGGTGTCGAATACCGGGATATCGTCCTGGTTGTTTTTGGGCACGAACAGGTAAAACAACCTTGGTTCCAGTGTCTGCACGTAGTCGGTCGAGCGCCAGTTGAACTCGCGGTCAAGGAACAGGCCGGTATCGAGGCTGGCGACCGGCGTGGTGCGGTCCGGGTTGTCCGGCTCGCCGGGCGCCTCGTCGTCGAGCTTGTACAGGGTGTGGCGGACACTGACCGATGGTTCTATATAATAGGCCGCATCACGCACCGGCAGGGTAATGCGCGGTTGCACATCGACGCGTGTACCGGTCACCGTGTTGTCCTTTTCAAACTGCACGGCCTCGGAGTCCAGCCGGAAACGCATGCCCAGCAGGCTGGTCCGGGGGGCGGCATTGTAACGGATCCTGGGCAATTGCTTGTAAGGCCGGTCAGCCACCGCAATTGTTTTATCAACAGTCTGGAAATTCAGGACCCGGGTGTCCAGTGTCCAGCGCTCCCCGTAATATGCGGCATCGGCCTCACGTTTCAGGTGAGTCCTGGAGGATTTCAGCAGGCTGCCGCCGAGGTCCTGGAAATAGTCCTTGTCGGAGACGTCGCTTGCATCGATGCCGGTCTGCAGGCGCGGGAACGGATTGCCATCATGCTTGAACGTCACCAGGTGCCGGTCCCCATCGTCAAACGCGCTGTCAGACGGCAGGTATTCCCCGTTAAACTGCCCGTTGTTGTTTTTGTGCAGGTAGCGGAACTCGGTGCCGAGCATGCGCCCGCGATCGCTCATGTGACGCAGTGTCAGCGTGGCATCGTAGTTGGGTGCAATATTCCAGTAATACGGAATGCTGATATCAAAGCCGGTCTCCTCCGAGGTGCCCACTCTGGGCAGCAGCAGGCCGGAGCGCCGCCGGTCATCGATCGGGAAGCTGATATACGGCGTATACAGGATTGGCACCTCCTTGAATTCCAGCTTCGCATGCCGCGCGGAGCCCATGCCTTCCTGGTGGTCGAGGTCAACCTGCCTTGCGGACAACAGCCAGTCGGAGTTGCCGGACGGGCAGGTGGTGTAGCTGGCCTGCTCCAGCTGTTGCCGGTGACGCCCGTCCAGGCGCACAACATCGGCATTGCCGCGACCGTGCCAGCTGGTCAGTGAGTAGTCGATGTCGTACAGGGTGCCGGTTTCCCGTTCCGGGAACAGTTGCGCACGGGTTCCCTTGATCACCAGGCCGGGCCCGTCGAAGCGCAGATTACCACGGGCATCGATCAACCCGTTGTTTCTGTTGTAGGTGATGGTGTCGGCGCGCAGTCGCTGTTGGCCGTAGAGAATGACTGCGTTGCCCTCGAGGGTGTAGGTATCGTCATCACCGCTTGTCTCGGCGTGGTCGGCGAACAGGTTGATCTTTTCCCCGTCTTCCGGGATTTGCGAACGTTCGGGCAGCGGTGCAGTTCCTGTGGGCGGGCAGAGTCTCCAGCGGTCCAGGGCAGGGTCGTAGCTCTGGTTCGGTCGTTCCATGGTGACCTTGTGTACCGGGACCAGCGGTTGGGCTGTAGTGGTTGCACCTTCCTGCGGGACAGCATCGGCACGGACGCCCGGCAGGCCGGTGCTGAACAACAGGCTGCTGGCAAGCATGGACAGGATGTATTGGCGCTGCACTGAATGCGTCCCGGTTTTGGATTACTGGTTTGCGCCCTGGCGAGCTTGTCTACGCATGGTTTCCTGCTGGCGGGCGCAAGCTAAAATCGCATAGAATGGCTTTATATTCAAACATTTTTGTCACTTGTGCTGCCGTTTAATAAAATTACCCAACGCAACCTGCTGATCGCGCTCGCCGGGCTGGTGGTCCTGTTGTTGCTGACGCGCCCGGAAAAGGCGCCGGAGCTGCGCAAGGCCTCGGCCCTGCGCATCACGTCCGCGGCCGTGCAGATCCATGACCTGGTGCCATACGAGACCGTGAGCGGCCGCCTCGAGCCCATGCGCAAGGCCATGCTGCATTTTGAACTCAGCGGGCAGGTGCAGGAGCGCCGTGTCGAGCCCGGCCAGGTGGTCGAGGCCGATGCCCTGTTGCTGGCACTGGTGGCCGGTGATTTCCAGGATGCCCTCGACAGTGCAGAGGCGCGATTGCAGCTGGAAAGCAGCAATATCGAACGTGACCGTGAATTGCTCAAGCTGGCGCAGCGCAACCGGAAGTTGCAGGAAGCTGAGGTTACCCGGCTTGAGACCCTCGGCAAGGACTCGCTGATTTCGAGGTCGCGGCTCGACGAGGCACGCATCAAGCTGTTGCAGCTGGAGTCGGAAGTGGCCGAGCTGAATAACAGCGTCGCTACCGAGGCTGCACGGCTTGCACTGTTACAGGCCGAGCGCAACCGCGCGGCGCGCGACCTGTCGCGTACCCGGCTGCCGGCGCCGTTTGCGGGCATTGTGAATGCCGTGGAGGTGCAGGTCGGTGATTACGTAACACCGAACGATGCGGTGCTGGAGCTGATCGATACTTCCAGGCTCGATCTCTATGTCGAGGTGCGTGGCGAACTGGCACAGGCCCTTGCACCGGGTCAGCAGGTGAATGTCCAGGTCAATGGCCACCCCCAGGAGGGAAAGATTGTCGCCCTGCAGACCGATCCCGATCCGGTGACCTTTACCCATGCACTGCGGGTGCGACTGCCGGGTGGTGGTGCGCGTTCCGGTATGGTGGCGCGGGTGCAGCTGCCATTGCGCCCCCTTGAGCAGGTCATTGCGGTGCCGGTGACGGCCGTGCTGCAGGATGAGGGCCACAGTTACGTGTTCCGCGTGATCGATGCTGTACTGGCACGTACCGAGGTGATTACCGGCCGCCGGGTAAATGACCTGCAGGTGGTCCACAGTGGCCTGGAGCCTGATGAAGTCATCGTGGTACGCGACGTCGCCGCCCTGAGTGATGGCCAGCAGGTGCAGGTGCCGGATGCAGATTTGTAACAGGCCGAATAAATTCGGCCCTACAAAGAACGGTGTTGCAGGCCGGAGAAAGGTATTGTAGGGCGGAATTTATTCCGCCTGACATACCAAGCCCCATGCCCCTGATCCGCTTTGCCATCAATAACCCGCTGCTGACCAACTTGCTGCTGGCCATTGTCATCATCCTGGGTGTGCTGTCGTGGCGCGCCATGCCGCAGGAAATGTTCCCGGTGGTGGAGCTCGATGCCGTCAGTATCAATGTCGAATTCGAGGGCGCCTCGCCGGAGGAGGTCGAGAGCCAGGTCACGATTCCGGTCGAGGAGGAATTCGACGGCATGGCGGAGATCGACGTGATGACGTCGACCAGCAGTGAAGGTCTGTCGACGACGCTGATCAAGCTCAAGCCGGGCACCAATGTCGACCAGTACATGCGCGATGCGCAGACCGCACTGGACCAGATTACCGATCTGCCGGAGGAGGCCGAGGAGCCGGAACTGGTCCGGCTGAAGACGCGTTTCCCCGTGATCAGCATGACCCTGTACGGGGACGTGGCGCGCGGCTATCTCTACGACCAGGCCGACGACATCAAGCAGCGCATGCTGCGGATTCCCGGCGTGGCCAGTGTCAGTGTCGCCGGCAACCGTGAATGGGAAATCTGGGTCGAGGTTGACCCGTACCGGATGGCGGCGCGCACGGTGTCGCTCGGGCAGGTGCTGGCCGCGGTGCGTGGCAACCTGCGCGATCTGCCCGGCGGGTCGCTGAAGGCGCGGGAGGGAGACATCCTGCTGCGCGGCCGTGGTGTGCCGCCGGACCCGCAACAGATTGCCGGCATCGTGATACGCAGCAACCCGTCCGGTGGCCAGCTGCGGCTCGGAGAAGTGGCGCACATCGAGCGGCGCCTGGAGGAAGCGCAGACCATCGGCCGCTTCAATGGCCGTCCATCCGTCAATCTCACGGTAACCAAGACCGTGGATGCCTCGACCATCGATGTGGCTGATGAGGTACGCGCGTTTGCCGCTGACCTGGGAAACGAGTTGCCACCGAGTATCCGGGTGGGGCTGTTCAGCGACCTGTCGGTCTACGTGAAGACGCGCCTCAATACGGTCAAGTCCTCCGGTCTGGTAGGGCTGATGCTGGTGCTGCTGTCGTTGTACCTGTTTCTGAACTTCCGGGTGGCGCTGATTACCGCACTCGGTATCCCGGTGTCGTTCCTGGTGGCGGTTGCGGCGATTCACTACCTCGGTTACTCCATCAACATGGTGTCGCTGTTTGCCTTTCTGATCGCGCTCGGGTTGATCGTGGATGATGCCATTATCGTGACCGAAAACGTCTACCGGCACATGGAAATGGGCAAGCCGGCCGCGGAGGCGGCACGTGTTGGTGCACGCGAGGTGCTGTGGCCGGTGGTCGCGAGCACCGCCACAACAGTTGCCGCCTTCCTGCCGATGTTCGCCATTCACGGCATCCTCGGTGCGTTCATCGCCGTAATCCCGGTGGTGGTCAGTGCCGCGCTGCTGGGCTCGCTGTGGGAGGCCTTCGGGGTATTGCCCTCGCACGCGGCGGAGCTGCTGCGTGTCGGGAACAACAGCCGGCGCAGCCGCATCGACTGGGGCGCGCTGCTCAATCGCTACACCGGCCTGTTGCGCTGGTCGCTGAACAACCGCTACTTCGTGACACTGTTTACCATTGGCGTGCTGGCGGTCACCGTGACCTGGGCGGCGACCCGTATCCCGTTCCTGTTGTTCGGTCACGTCGATATCGGTCAGTTCTTTGTCAATGCCGAGGCGCCGCAAACCTACAGCCTCGAGGACACCGCGAAACTGGCGACGCAGATGGAGTCAGTTGTCCTCGAGTCACTGGACGCGGACGAGCTGGACACCCTGTTGACCAACGTCGGCGTGACCTTCATCGACTTCAACCGCTTCCAGACCGGCAGTCACTATATCCAGCTGGTGGTCGACCTGAAGAAAATGCAGCCGCACGGTTTCATCGAGCGCTTTGTCACGCCGTTCGTCAGTCTGAAGTTCCGCTGGGAGGGCAGCCGCGAGCGGCCGACCGAGGACATCATCAACGAGCTGCGGGAGAAGTTCAATGGCATTGCCGGTATCAGCCGCGTGTCGATCCAGCGCCCGCAGGGCGGGCCGGCCGGTGCGGACATCGAGGTCGGGGTCAGCGGCCCTGATGTGAGCGTACTGCGTGAGCAGGCCGGACGGATTATGGGTTACCTCAAGCGCCTGCCCGGTGTGCACGACGTGCGCCAGAACCTGGAGCCGGGCAAGCTCGAGTACCAGTACAGCCTGAACGACCGTGGCCGGGAACTGGGGCTGACCCAGAATGACCTGGCCGATTCCGTGCGTACCGGGTTTCTCGGGGTCGAGGCCGTGCATGTCACCTACGGCGACGAGCGTATCCCGGTGCGCGTGATTTACCCGGAGACGATCCGCCAGTCCAGTGACCTCGAAAACCTGCCCATCACCCTGGATGACGGGCGGCTGGTATATCTCGGGGATGTCGCGGATATCGTGGCCGGACGCGCCATGAATACCATCAGCCGCCGTGATACCCGGCGCCTCGGGCTGGTGACGGCCGAGGTCGATGACCAGGTCACGACCCCGCTGGTGGTGACCGAGCATGTGCGTACCGAGTTCGCTGCTCTGGAACGCCAGCTGCCCGGTTACACCTTGCTGTTTCTCGGTGAAAAGAAGGATGCAGCGGAATCGTTCCAGGGTATGCGCGATGCGCTGTTGATAGCCGGCGCGTTTATCTTTTTTATCCTCGCGGCGCTGTTTCGCTCCCTGATCGATCCGCTGGTCATCATGTTTGCCATTCCCTTCGGTTTTATCGGCGTGGTCGTCGGGCACATCCTGTTTGGTTATAACCTGCAGTTTCTCTCCATGATCGGATTCCTGGCGCTGACCGGCATCGTCGTCAATGATTCGCTGATCCTGATCAATTTTGCCGAGCGCATGCGCCGCGATGGACTGGATCGCGTGGAGGCCATGATCGAGGCCGGCCGGGTACGCGCACGGCCGATTCTGCTGACCAGCGTGACCACTTTCCTCGGCATCTCGCCACTGATCTTTTTCGCCACCGGGCAGACCGCGTTCCTGTCACCGATGGCCGTCAGCCTCGGCTTTGGCCTGCTATTCGCCACCGGCATCATCCTGATCGCAATCCCGTGCTTCTACCTGATCGCCAACGACGCAAGAGAGAAGATCTACAAACTGGTTGGTGCGTGGTTCGGGCGTAGTCAGTAGGTTGGGCTGAGCGTGCGAAGCCCAACTCACGATGCCGGTATGTCTCTGACGTTGGGCTTCACGATGTTCAGCCCAACCTACTTGCTATAATCAGGGTCTTTTTATCTTCATCAAACATTCAAGGAATCCCGCGTGCCCGAACGACTCGAAGCCCTGAAACACTGGCTGGAAACGGAACTCGCATTCAGCGAATACACCCTGACACCGGCCTCCAGCGATGCCAGTTTCCGGCGCTACTTCCGGGTAATGCACACTGGAGCCAGCCTGATCGTCATGGATGCCCCGCCGGACAAGGAGGACTCGCGCCCGTTTGTCACCGTGGCCAGGATGCTGTTCGATGCCGGGCTGAATGTCCCGGAGATCATCGATCAGGACCTCGAACAGGGCTACCTGCTGCTCGGCGATCTTGGCAGCACCCTGTACCTTGATGAATTAAGCGACGACTCGGTCGAGCGCCTGTACGGCGATGCCCTCGGTGCGCTGGCGGCCATCCAGGCCTGCGATCCCGGGGCCGGGGCGCTCCCGGACTACGACCGTACGCTGTTGATGAACGAGATGGCGCTGTTCCGGGACTGGCTGGTCGGCACGCACCTCGGGATCACGCTGGACAAGGAGCAGTCGGACATGCTTGGCGCGGCGTTTATCCTGCTGGCGGACAATGCGCTGGCACAACCGCAGGTCTGCGTGCACCGTGATTACCATTCCCGCAACCTCATGGTCACCGACCGCAACAACCCCGGTATCCTTGATTTTCAGGATGCCGTCATCGGCCCGGTGACCTATGATCTCGTGTCACTGCTGCGTGACTGTTACATCCAGTGGCCGCCTGCGCGCGTCGAGGACTGGGCGCTGGGTTACCAGGAGCTCGCGCTGCAGTCCGGCATCCTGCGCGAGGAGCATGAGGACCCGCAGCAATTTCTGCGCTGGTTCGACCTGATGGGTGTGCAGCGCCACCTCAAGGCCGCCGGCATTTTCGCCCGCCTCAACCACCGGGACGGCAAGCCCGGTTACCTCGACGATATTCCGCGCACGCTGGGCTATGTTGTGGAGGTGGCTGGCCAGTACCCGGAGCTGGCAGGGCTGGGGGAGTTTATTGAGAAGCATGTGCTCTGACACCTGTACTACATTCAAGCTGGTGTGCCTGTTCGGGGTCGCGGTGCTGGCGATTACCGCGGTCTCTTTCATGCACCCCATTCCGCAGGACCCGGCCTACCACAACTTCGTCGATCAACGGACGCTCTACGGTATCCCGAATTTCTGGAACGTTGCCTCCAACGTGCCGTTCGTGATCGCCGGGCTGCTCGGAATCCTGCTGCTGGCCGGCCGGCAGCCGGTGGCAGGCGGGTTACCCGAATTGCGCCCGGTCTATATGGTATTTTTTGCCGGCGTATTCCTGACCGGTTTCGGTTCCGGTTATTACCACCTCGATCCGTCCAATGAAACCCTGGTCTGGGACCGGCTACCGATGACGCTGGCCTTCATGGCATTCTTCTCCATAGTCGTCGGTGAATACCTGTCGCCCGGGCTGGGGAGGAAATTGCTGTGGCCACTGCTGGCCGTCGGGGTCCT